>NZ_BAABHD010000002.1:0-170384 GCF_039541915.1 Nibrella saemangeumensis | reverse complement strand
GCCGACTCAGCAAAGATTATGAATGTGACTGTTCATCGGCCGAATCCTTTGTGTATCTGGCGAACATTTATCGCATTAGCCGTAAAATTTAAACAGGTTCTTAGTGTTAGTGGTCGTAAGTGCTTGTTTATCAAAGGAGTAATTTTCCGAATGGTTGAGTTTGTGCCGCCTGCAAAAGTTGATCTTAGTAAGCTAGCTATAATTTTGGCAAGGATTGCTGAGATAATATGTCTTTTGCCCTGCACTTTTGTAAATTTGTGTTTCTTAAGAAGAATTCACTTTATCAATGAAGTTAGACCTTCGCGCGCAGGAGGCATTTGAGACCCGCCACAACGGACCCGATGCTTCCCAGATTGCTGACATGCTGCAAACCATCGGCGCCGGCTCGGTGGATGAACTCATCGATCAGACCGTACCGGCCGCTATCCGGCTCAACCAATCGCTCAACTTACCGGCACCTCAATCTGAACACCAGTTCCTGGCCGGGTTCAGGAAACTGGCTCAGAAAAACAAGGTTGCTAA
This sequence comes from Nibrella saemangeumensis, assembly GCF_039541915.1. NCBI lineage: Bacteria > Pseudomonadati > Bacteroidota > Cytophagia > Cytophagales > Spirosomataceae > Nibrella > Nibrella saemangeumensis. The sequence continues at coordinate 169,862 of NZ_BAABHD010000002.1, read as the reverse complement.
ATCCTACATCGGCATGGGATATTACGATACCCTGACGCCGAATGTGATTCTCCGCAATATACTGGAAAATCCAGCATGGTACACGGCCTACACACCGTATCAGGCTGAAATTGCGCAGGGACGGCTGGAAGCGCTGCTGAATTTCCAGACCGTGGTCTCGGATCTGACGGGTATGGAACTGGCCAATGCGTCGCTGCTGGACGAGGCTACGGCTGCGGCCGAGGCTATGCATGTGCTGTACGCGATGCGCCCGGCTTCTAAGAAAAACGCTGCCGTTTTCTTTGTCTCAGAACTGTGCCACCCACAAACCATTGATGTCGTACTGACACGCGCTACACCACTGGGTATCGAGGTACTGGTTGGCGATCATCGCACAGTTGATCTGACCAACCCCGGTATCTTTGGCGCATTGCTGCAGTACCCGGCTACCAATGGTGAGGTTTTCAATTATACCGACCTGATCTCAGCCGCTCACGAACTGGGTATCCACGTGGCCGTAGCCGCCGACCTGCTTAGCCTGACGCTGCTGACTCCTCCCGGCGAAATGGGAGCCGATGTCGTAGTGGGTTCGGCGCAGCGGTTTGGTGTGCCTATGGGCTACGGCGGTCCGCACGCGGCTTTCTTTGCCACCCGCGATGCCTTTAAGCGGCAGATTCCGGGCCGGATTATCGGGGTTTCGGTAGATGCCGAAGGAAAGCCGGCGCTGCGGATGGCGCTGCAAACGCGGGAGCAGCATATTCGCCGGGAAAAAGCAACGTCCAATATCTGCACGGCCCAGGTACTGCTGGCGGTGATGGCGGGCAGCTATGCGGTGTACCACGGACCTCAAGGTCTGCGGACTATCGCCGGGCGCGTCCACGGGCTGACCCGACTGTTTGCCAAGGTACTTGAACTGAACGGGGTCGAGATCCTGAATAAGACTTATTTTGATACCCTCACCGTCCGGGTAAGTGATGCGTCGGCCTTGCGGAAATCGGCACGGGCCGCGCAGATCAACCTGCGTTATTTTGATACGGATTGCGTGGGCGTGTCGTTCGACGAAGCCAAAACGCTCGATGATATTGTTGAGTTGATGGATATCTTCGGCGTCTCCTGCGCCGATCTGGACATTCTGATTCACAACCTGGAACTGGAAGTTCCGCAGGATTTGCTCCGGACGTCAGACTACATGACGCACCCGGTCTTTAACCAGCACCATACTGAGCACGAGATGCTGCGGTACCTGAAGTCGCTGGAGGAGAAAGACCTCTCGCTGGTGCATTCCATGATTCCACTGGGGAGCTGCACCATGAAGCTGAACGCCACCGCTGAGATGATACCGGTTACGTGGCCGGAGTTTGGGCGGCTGCACCCGTTTGCGCCGAAAGAGCAGACGGAAGGCTATCAGCAGTTATTTAAAGACCTGAGTGCCTGGCTAAGCGAGATTACCGGCTTTGCCGATGTATCGCTGCAACCGAACTCCGGGGCTCAGGGCGAATATGCCGGCCTGATGGTGATCCGGGCCTATCATGAGAGCCGGGGCGATCATCACCGCAACGTGTCGCTGATTCCCTCGTCGGCGCACGGCACCAACCCCGCCAGCGCCGTCATGGCCGGTATGAAGGTGGTGATTGTGAAGTGCGATGAGCGGGGTAATATCGACGTTCCCGATCTGAAAACCAAAGCCGAGCAGTACAGCAATGACCTGTCGTGTCTGATGGTGACCTATCCGTCGACGCACGGCGTGTTTGAAGAGAGTATTAAGGAGATTTGCGACATTATTCACCAGCACGGTGGACAGGTGTACATGGATGGTGCCAACATGAACGCCCAGGTTGGCCTGACCAGCCCGGCGGCCATCGGGGCCGATGTCTGTCACCTGAACCTGCACAAGACTTTCTGTATTCCGCATGGCGGTGGCGGTCCGGGTATGGGCCCTATCGGCGTAGCGGCTCATCTGGTGCCGTTCCTGCCCGGTCATGCCGTGGTGGAGATTGGCAGTGAACAGGCGATTCACGCAGTATCGGCGGCTCCGTATGGTAGCGCCAGTATTCTGACGATTTCGTATGCCTACATTGCTATGATGGGAGCAGAGGGCCTGACCAATGCCACCCGAATAGCCATTTTGAACGCCAATTACATCAAGGCACGGCTGGATGGCCACTACGAAGTACTTTATACGGGTACCAATGGCCGTTGTGCCCACGAGATGATTATCGACTGCCGGCCGTTCAAGCTGTCGGCGGGCATTGAGGTCGAAGACATTGCCAAGCGGCTGATGGACTACGGTTTCCACGCTCCCACAGTCTCTTTCCCGGTGGCCGGTACCATGATGATTGAACCGACCGAGTCGGAGTCTAAAGAAGAACTTGACCGGTTCTGCGAGGCTCTACTGAGTATCCGGGAGGAAATCCGTGAGATCGAAGAAGGGCAGGCCGACAAAGCCAATAACGTGCTGAAGAATGCTCCGCATACAGCAGCCGTGGCCCTTTCGGACACCTGGAACCGGCCGTATAGCCGGGAGAAAGCGGTATTTCCGCTGCCGTACGTCAGAGCCCGCAAATTCTGGCCGAGTGTCAGCCGCATTGACAACGCCTACGGCGACCGGAATCTGGTTTGTTCCTGCGTGCCGGTGGAGGCTTACGAGGAGGCCGTACATAGCGAAGCGACGAGTTTGTAAGTCTATAGTTTGTAGTAGGCAGTGTGCAGTAGGCAGAAAAGTGTCCCGAAGGCTGCCTACTGCACACTGCCTACTGATACCGGCTGTTGCGGCTCAGAAGCCTCGTTCATGACGTATGGCGTAAACCGCAGAATTATATAGCCAATGATACCGGCAATGGCCGAGGCCGTCAGCACCGTTATTTTGGAGCTCTTGATAAAGTCAGGATTATCAAACGCCAGAATAGCAATGAAGATAGACATGGTAAAACCAATGCCACTCAAAAATCCAGCCCCAATAATGTGCCGCCAGCCGACAAATTCGGGCAGAGAGCCAATGCGGAACTGAACCGCCAGCCACGTCATCAGCAAAACACCTACGGGTTTGCCAAGCAGCAAACCCAACAGGATACCCTGACTATCGGGCGTGGTCAGGCTTTGTACAAACGACGATTCCAGAATGATGCCGGTATTGGCCAGCGCAAACAGCGGCAGAATGAACAGGTTAACCGGTTTGTGGAGCTTGTGTTCCAGGCGGATCAGCGGGGAGTGCTGATACCCCCGGCCCAATGGCACCGTGAACGCCAGCAACACCCCGGCAACGGTAGCGTGAACGCCCGATTCCAGCATAAAGAACCATAGCAGCAAGCCCATCCACAAAAACGGCGTAAAGCTCTTTACCCGAATCCGGTTCATGAAGATAAGTACACCAAACACCGCCATGGCGGCCAGAAAAAAGGGCAGCGAAAATGACTTGGAGTAGAATAGAGCAATAACAGCAATCGCCCCAAGATCATCGATTACCGCCAGCGCCATCAGAAAGATTTTGAGTCCAAACGGTGCCCGTGAGCCTAACAGCGACAGTATACCCAGGGCAAAGGCGATATCGGTCGCCATCGGAATACCTGTTCCTGCGGAGGTAGGCAGGCCATAGTTGGCCCAGGCGTACAGGCCGGCCGGCAGAGCCATGCCGCCTATGGCAGCCATTAACGGTAAGAGCGCGCTGCGGGGATTCGATAATTCGCCCAGCCTCATTTCCCGTTTGATTTCCAGACCCACCAGCAGGAAAAAGACAGCCATCAGGGCGTCGTTGATCCAGTGAGACAGCGATTCAGTTAAATCAAAGGTGCCTACCCGAAAGCCTATCTTGGTTTCCCAGATGGCCAGGTATCGTTCTGCGAAGACAGAGTTTGCCAGGAAAAGGGAGGTAGCCGTACAAATAATTAAAATTATACCGGCCGCCTGCCCGCTTTTCAGCAGTTCACTGAAGATTTTACTACGTCGTTTGCGTACAGCCATAGGTGTAGTTTGGAAAGTGGTTAATTGGTTAACTAGTTAATCAGTTAGTTGGTTGACAGGTCGCCACCTTTCAACTACACAACTAGTTAACTTTTAAACCATTTAACCCGTCAACTACACCAGGTCGGCCAGGACGGTGACGCCCCCTTTGGTTTTCTCGCCGATTTTAACTTTTACCTCGGCATCCAGCGGCAGAAACACATCAATGCGGGAGCCAAATTTAATGAAGCCCAGTTCAGTGCCCTGCTCTACCGTCTGCCCTTCTTTCACGTACCAGACAATCCGCCGGGCCACAGCGCCGGCGATCTGACGGAGCAATACCTCAACACCGTTGGCCAGTTGCAGTACGATGGTTGTACGCTCGTTTTCAGTACTGGATTTAGGGTGCCAGGCAACCAGATACTTGCCAGGGAAGTATTTAAAGTAACGAACGGTGCCACTAACCGGGTTGAAGTTGACGTGAACATTCAGCGGTGACATGAAAATGGATACCTGCCGGCGGGGGCTCTTGAAATACTCGCCCTCGGTCGTCTCCTCGATAACGACTACGGTGCCGTCGGCCGGCGCAATCACCTGCTTCTCGTGGCGGGTCAGCGTCCGGTGCGGTACGCGGAAAAATTGCACAATCAAGCCGAAAACGATTAAACTGACCACGATGGACATGATTGTTGTGGCCGTGTTCGGAAACCAGTACAGGTAGCCGATAACGTTGAGAGCCAGCAATACTACGGCCGTAATCAGAATGATAATGTATCCTTCGCGATGGATGTGCATATGTTGTGTATACGTTTGTAAACAATAAAAACGGGTTGTCGAACCGGGTAAAAGTACTAAACAAACCGGAAACACCCCAAATCTGTTTATACGCTCTACTCCAGCCGCCAACCCGGTGGCCGGTCACCGCCACGCGGTTCCCGGTACGTTTGTTGATGATGAATAAATTAGTAGCCGCCCCGGTACTTGTATGTACTGGCAACTTTGTCGATAGCGACGATGTAAGCCGCCAGTCGCATGGATACCTGGTATTTCTTGGAGGTATCGAACACGCGGTCAAAAGCATCTTTCATAATGCGGTCGGCCCGGCGGTTGATGCGGTCCAGATTCCACTTATAGCCGATGCGGTTCTGTACCCACTCGAAGTACGATACGGTAACACCACCGGCATTGGCCAGAATATCGGGTACAACCAGAATACCTTTGCTGTTGATGATTTCGTCGGCGCTGGCCGACGTAGGTCCGTTAGCTCCTTCTATAATCATGCGGGCCTGAATAGAAGCCGCATTGTCCTGCGTGATCACGTCTTCTTTGGCCGCCGGTACCAGCACATCCACCGGCAGCGACAGCAGCTCTTCGTTTGAGATGCGCTCGGCACCGCTAAAGCCTTCCAGTGAACCGTTATTGGCATTCCGGTAGGCCATAGCGGCTGTAATATCAATACCCCGGTCGTTGAAGTAGCCGCCGGATATATCGCTGACGGCCTGCACGGTAACGCCCCGCTCCTGGAGCAGGTCGGCTGCGTGCATACCTACATTGCCGAAGCCCTGAATGGCCGCTGTGGTTCGGTACGGGTTCATCCGGAGCTTATCCATTGCCGACAGAGCCGCTACGGTAACACCCCGGCCGGTTGCTTCGGTACGACCCAGTGAGCCACCCAGCACCAGCGGTTTACCCGTTACTACGCTGTTGACGGTCATCCCCTTCGATTTGGAGTACTCGTCCATAAGCCAGGCCATTTCGCGGGGACCGGTACCCATATCCGGAGCCGGAATATCCTTGTCGGGGCCGAAAACGTCCAGCATCGCTACGGTGTACTGACGCATCAGCCGCTCCATTTCGCCGACCGACATCTCGCGGGGGTTACAGGCAATACCCCCTTTGGCGCCACCGTACGGAATGTCGACAACGGCGCATTTCCAGGTCATCCAGGCCGCCAGCGCCCGTACCTCATCCAGGTGTACACCAGGATCGAAGCGAATACCGCCTTTGGCGGGGCCTAAAATATTGGAGTGGATAACGCGGTAGCCCTCAAAAACTTTGATTTCGCCGTTATCCATGGTAATTGGCAAGCCAACAATTACCTGGCGGGCGGGTACCTTCAAAATATGATACATTTCTTCGGTGATGCCCAGCAGCCGGGCGGCTGCGTCAAAGCGGGACATCATCGATTCAAGCGGATTCTCCTTATCTTTTATTGGAGCTGGTTCAATATATGCCATACCCATGTTTATGTCCTTTTCTTTACTGTTCGATGAAGTGTATCGCAAAACTAGCAATTCTAAAACGCTAAAGCTAAAGAACTATTTTTTCTACATATTGTCTTATTTTTAAAGCTGCTTTTATTATTCTGACTTCCAGATTTTCTCGAAATAGTTTAATCAACTAGCTGGTTTTTGCCAAACAAAAATTGGTGAAAACCAACATAGACAGTTCCCTAATATTTTTAAAAATGTGTTTTGTGGTCCAGCTTTCACACGGGATTAATTGAAAAGAACTTTAAACCTGTGTACTTTTGTTTTTTAGTTAGTTAAGCATCCGCCTTTCACTTTAACCAACTCTGTTCTCTATGTTGATGGAAGAGAAAAAAAGATACTCGGAAGAAGAGCTGAAGGAATTTGAGGTTTTGATCAATCAAAAACTGGAAGCCACCCGTAACGAGTTAAATTACATCAAAGAAGCCCTGAGCAAGCGCAACGACAGTGGTACGGACAATACCTCCGGTAACTCCAAACTGCTGGAAGACGGGGCCGACAGCAGCGAACGTGAGAACCTGAGTCAGTTGGCGGGTCGTCTGCAAAAGTTTATTCTGCAATTAGAGGCTGCCCTGGTCCGTATCAAGAACGGCACCTACGGGATTTGCATCGACACGGGAAAGTTGATCCCGAAAGAGCGCCTGCGGGCTGTACCGCATACCCAGCAAACAATCGAAGCCAAGCTACGAAAAGCCAATTAATTTACTGTACGAAAGACTTTATGACTGGTTTGCCCGTAGTGGGCAAACCTTTTTTTATGCTTGCCTCACTCAGCGGCCTGCAACCGAGCCTTTCGAATGTTGGTATTGGCAATGTCACTTTCAATCAGGCCATCCCGTAGCCGGACAATGCGATGGGCGTACTGGGCAATATCCTCTTCGTGCGTCACCATAATGACGGTATTACCCTTGCTGTGAATCTGGTCGAAGAGGTCCATGATCTCGTAAGAAGTCTTGGAGTCCAGATTACCCGTCGGCTCATCGGCCAGCAGGATACTGGGGTCGTTCACCAGCGCCCGCGCCACCGCTACCCGCTGCCGCTGACCACCCGACAGTTCATTAGGCTTGTGGCCGGCCCTGTTTTCCAGGCCTACATTCTTCAGGGCCAGCATGGCCTTTTCTGTACGGGCGGCTTTGTTGTACCCGGCATAAATAAGGGGTAAGGCTACATTTTCCAGCGAGGTCTGCCGGGGTAGCAGGTTGAAGGTCTGAAAAACGAAGCCAATCTCCTTGTTACGCACTTCGGCCAGCTCGTTCTCCGACATATTACTCACATCCTGCCCGTTCAGCACGTAGCGGCCGGCCGTTGGGGTATCCAGACAGCCAATAATGTTCATCAGTGTCGACTTCCCCGAACCGGACGGTCCCATAAAAGCGACGTACTCTCCTTTGTGCACGGCAATCGAAATCGACTTTAAGGCTTCAATAACCTCACTGCCCATTACGTAGCGTTTGGAGATGTCGGTGGTTTCGATAATGTTCATGTTTAGGTTACAGGAGTTGATGATTAATGTAGGTGGTTAGCCGGACCAATGCACGCCCGCAACAAAGCTAACCTATTGTAAAAACTTTTGCCGCTCTTTTTCAAGCAGCGTCAGTTTATCCTGATAAGCCGACAAAAACGTCTGATAATCGGTTGGCGAAGTGGCCCCCTGCAGGCGCATTAAGGCATCTTCGGCATAATCAGGTAAGCTCAGGTCCAGACAAAGCATAATATACGTTTTCAACAAAGCCGGGTGGTCTTCATTGTACGGTAGAGCATTCAGCACCAGTTGGTAGCCCTGTTTGCTTTGTCGCTGCTGCTGCATCAGTCGGGCCATGGCGGCTACAGCAGGGGCATCCAGCGGAGCCAGATTCAGCGCCTGCCCGTAGGCTTGTCTGGCCTGAGCTGTTTGCCGGTTGCGTTCGTACGTCTGGGCCTTCAGGAAGGCCTGCTCAGCCAGGTGACGGGGTATAACCGGGCGATTCGCCAGCGTTAGTGCGGTATTCACATCGCCCCTGGCAACGGCCAGCCGCAGGGCAGTGATCGTCCGGAGGGAAGCAGCAAAAGGCCGCAGTTGGTTTTCGGGGGGTAACTGGCGGAAGAGCTGTTCGGCGGCAGAACGCAGGTCCCGTTGCAGGTAATCGGTGACAATAGCACTGCCGGCTATGGTCCGCAGGGTAGCATCCTGAATGGTCGCGAGGGTAGATTCCCGGTCGGCTGCGTCGGGTCGGTACGCTACGTAAAATGCTTTCTCTAAATCGGTTTCCGGCCGTTTGATGTCGTATAGCGCCTGCTTCAGTGAAGCAACTCCGGCGTCATTGGTAGAGGCAATTTCCCAAAGTGACCGGGCCGCCACAACATCACCTGCTTTAGTCAGGGCAAGAGCCCGGTAATAGGCCGACAGTGTATCCGGATTCAGTTCGAAGTGTTCGGCTGCTCGCTGGTACAGCCCCTGCTCCATCAGCCACAGGCCCGACAGCGTGCGGTAGAAGGAGCCATTACGGGCATCTCCCTGCGCTAATTGTCCCATCAGGTCAAGGGCCACCGGATGATGGTGGCTGCGGTACTCGGCTACCGCGCGGGCCAGCAGCAGGTCGTCGGTGAAATCCTGGTTGACGGGCTCCTGCGACAGCCGTCGTAACAGGTTAGTCGTGGTGGTATCCGGCCGGGTTGCTTTCAGGGTATAGTTATAGATACTAGCAAACCGACCGACGCTTAAACCGTCTTTTTTCTTATCGGTTTCCAGCCAGGCCGGTCGCTCGGGCTGCGTCGTATCGGTTCCGGCGATCAGGCGCAGTGCCAGGGCATTGGCCTGGTATGATTCATAGGTATGATCTTTTAACTCGCTCAGCAGGGAGTCGGCCGAAAGCACTCGTGGGTTACGCGCCCATAAGGCCAGCAGGTTTGCTTCAGGTATCTCCGACCGGGGGGTATTGCCGGTTGCCGATTGCAGAAAGTAGTAGGCCGAATCGGCTACGCTGGTTCGGGCGTAGAGGTAACCCAGGTTATTCTGCAACTCTCCGCTTTTCGGAAATGTCCGGATGCCCTGCTGCAGGTGCTTTACGGCTTCAAAAAATAAGTTGTTCTGAAAATAGACATGGCTCAGACCGGCATACGCTTCCGGGCTGGGCTGCTTGAGCAGGGCCTGCTGAAAGTAGTAAGCCGCTGTGGTTTTCTCGTCCTGCGCCAGGGCCAGAGAGGCCAGCGCGTAGTTTGATTTATGGTTCTGGAATTCCTGCTTCAGGGCCAGCTGATAATACGTACCTGCCGACGTGGTTTCACCCGTAGCGGTGTATAAATCACCCAGGCCATTATAATAACCGGTAATGCCCTGCCGGAATGGGAAAAACCCTTCGGTAGACAAGAGAGCAGCAATGGCGATCACCCCCGCCAGCCGGACCAGGCTCAGCTCAATCCGTTGGGGTTTGTACATTACCCGGTACACGGGTAGTCCCTGGCGGTATAGCGGCAGAAAGTTAAGCAGAATGTAGCCTACAAACAGCACGCCCATCACCAGATGCGAATACACTATGGCGTCTTCGAACATCTCCACCAGCGGGTCGTTGGCCGTGGCGAAGGCATAGCTCATGGTCAGCGTGGTAAGCAGGGCCAGCCCGGTGTACAAATAAGCGCCTGCATCCTGAAATGGCAACTGTTCCTGCTGTTCGTTGAGCCGCCGGAAGCCCCAGATGCCCAGTACCACCGACACCAGGTATAGCACAAACGGGCTGATGGCCAGTAGCTCCCAGTCAATAGCCTTGGTGTTCTTCAGCCAGACCAGCAGCAGGTTCACCAGGTACAGCAGGCTGATAAAAATGAAGTTACCAAAACCCAGCGGTCGTCCGGCGACACCCCGGGCATTGGTTCGCCCAGCCGAGGTCAGCCAGACCATACCGGCTACAATTTCAAACGAGATCACGAAGATAAACCCGACGCTCAGCACCAGCAGCACCGGCATACCGTAACTGACCACGGTCATGGCCGGCAGGGTCACTTCTGCCAGAAAGCCAATACCAAACACCACCAGGGCAATCAGCATCAGAAAGATGGTCAGCCGGCGGGGGAAACTGATGTCTGGCCGGAAGGCATGAAAGTAGTAGCTCGTCAGCCCAAACACAAAGGCCAGCCCGATAAAGAGCGAGCGGCCGTTAAAGCTGGGCATACCCATCATTTCCCAGCGGAACATGGATAACGCTCCGATGAAGAACGTCATGGCGACCAGATAATAAATCCGGCTGAGCTGCGAAATGGAACTCATGATCAGGGCGAAGGCGACTCCCATACCCAGCATCAGCACCGTGGCCATCCAGGGGTGTACCTGCATGGCCGACGCCACAAACTGTTCGGTAACGGCATAGGCTTTGCCCTCGGCTGCGTAGTCGAGCATACCATCGGTAAAGGCATGCAGCGGAGCGGGTAACTCAATCAGTTCACTCAGCACATCCCAGTGCACCACATTGGCCAGCCCCCGCCACCAGGCGGTTATAAACACGAGTAAACTCAGCAAAAAAAGGCCTGCACTGAGCAGGTATGTTATCCGGTAGGCCCGGTTCCAGTTTTTCCAGAAAAAAAGCGATGTCATAAAGTATTGGATGCGCTTACGATAAGGAACGCAGGCAACCGCCGGTTAGTGCGTTCGGGTAGTCAGGTAAATTTTTAGAAGTCCGCCGGAGTTTTCAGTTATATGAACGGACCGTTTCCGAATTCCTTCACTAATGGAAAACATTCCTGAACACTAACTAATTCTCTTTCAATATGAACATTGAGGTTTATCCGGGAAGTCCTTTTCCGTTGGGCGCTACCTGGGATGGCGAAGGCGTAAACTTTGCGCTCTATGCCGATAACGCCTATGGGGTCGATTTATGCCTGTTTCAGACCAGAGAAGATGATACCGAATCCGTTAAAATAAGAATCAGTGAGCGGTCCCATCATGTATGGCATGTCTATGTACCTGGTCTGGAGCCTGGCCAACTGTATGGGTATCGGGTATACGGGCCATACGAGCCGGGTAACGGCCATCGCTATAACCCGAATAAACTGCTGATCGACCCCTACGCTAAAGCAATTTCGGGGACAATCGACTGGCACGATGCACTGTTCGGCTACGAATTGGGCCATCCGGATGAAGACCTGAGCTTCAGCGGTACGGATAGTGCACCATACATACCGCGGTCGGTGGTGGTCGACTCCGCGTTTGACTGGGATGGCGACAAGCCCCCGAAAATCTCCTACCACAAAACGATTATTTACGAAGCACACGTGAAAGGCTTCACGAAGCTATGCCCGGATATACCGGAGGAGATTCGCGGCACCTATGCAGCGCTGGCACATCCGGTAACCATCAGCTATCTTAAAGAATTAGGCATTACGGCCCTGGAGCTGATGCCGGTACACCATTTCGTGGCCGACCGGCATCTGAAAGAGTGCGGTTTAACCAATTACTGGGGCTATAATACCATCGGCTACTTCGCGCCCGATGTGCGTTATTCCGGCAGCGGCACGCTGGGCGGTCAGGTCACCGAGTTTAAAACGATGGTGAGAGAACTGCACAAGGCGGGTATTGAAGTTATTATGGACGTGGTATACAACCATACCGGCGAAGGCAGCCACCTGGGCCCTACGCTTTCGTTCCGGGGTATTGATAATGCGTCGTATTACCGCCTGGCCGGCGATGGACGCTATTACATGGATTACACCGGTACCGGCAATACCCTGAACGCCATGCAGCCCAACGTGCTCCGGCTCATCATGGACAGCCTGCGGTACTGGATACTGGAAATGCATGTCGACGGCTTCCGCTTCGATCTGGCGGCTACGCTGGCGCGGGAGCTGCACGCAGTAGATCGGCTGGGCTCGTTCTTCGATATTATTCACCAGGACCCGGTCATTTCGCAGGTGAAACTGATTGCCGAACCCTGGGATATTGGCGAAGGGGGCTATCTAGTGGGCAAGTTTCCGCCCGGCTGGGCCGAGTGGAACGGCAAATACCGCGACTGCATCCGGGACTACTGGCGCGGAGCTGACAGCATGCTGGCCGAGTTTGCCGAGCGCTTTACGGGCAGTTCCGACCTGTACCGCGACGACTACCGCCGACCCACTGCCAGCGTCAACTTTGTAACAGCCCACGATGGCTTTACGCTGTACGACCTGGTGTCATACAACGAAAAGCACAATATGGCCAATGGGGAGAACAACATGGACGGCGACAACCATAACCGCTCCTGGAACTGCGGGGTGGAGGGGCCAACTAAAAGTAAGGCGATAAACGAACTGCGCGACCGCCAGAAGCGGAACTTCCTGACCACGCTGTTTCTCTCCCAGGGGGTACCCATGCTGGTAGCCGGCGACGAGTTTGGCCGGACGCAGCACGGCAACAACAACGCTTACTGTCAGGATAACGAAATCTCCTGGCTCGACTGGGAGAATGCCGACAAAACCCTCCTGGAGTTTACCCGAAAATTGATCCGGCTGCGGACCAAGCACCCTACGTTTCGTCGGCGCCGGTGGTTTAAAGGGCAGCCGATCAAAGGTGTTGGTCTGGAGGATATTGCCTGGTTTCAGCCGGATGGTACCGAGATGAGCGAAGAAAACTGGCGACATGATTACGCTAAATCCTTAGGGGTTTTTCTGAACGGGCGGGGTATCCGCTCCGTCGGGCCGAAGGGGGAAAAGATTCTGGACGATAGCTTTTACATTATTTTCAACGCGCACCATGAGCCTCTTACGTTCCGGTTACCCCCCGAACGGTGGGGCAATCAGTGGGTTGAGGTGCTGGATACCAGTGAAAACAAGGTAGCCGACGAAAGCACGTTTTATGAAGCCGGCGACACCATCGAAGTAGAAGGGCGCTCGGTAGTACTGCTCAAACAACCATTAGTATGAATTCAGTCTTTACCGATCAACGTTCGTTAGGGGTTACATTTCGGGAAGGAAAGGCAGAGGTCCTGTTATGGTCACCGCCGTCAGAAACCGTAGAAATTCGGTTGCTGAAGAATGATAAACGCCTGCCGCTGACCAAAACGGAGTACGGCTACTGGTCACTAACAACGGATGAACTTCAACCCGGTGACTTCTATAAATTTCTTTTAAACGGCGAAACGGAGCGTCCGGACCCAACTTCGCTGGCTCAGCCGGAGGGCGTTCATGGGGCCTCTCAGGCCATCGACCTGCAGGATTTTCGGTGGACAGACCAGTCGTGGAATAACCTGCCGCTCGATCAGTACGTCATGTACGAACTTCATACCGGCACCTTTACGCCGGAAGGTACCTTTGCTGCCATCGAAGGGAAGCTGGACTACCTGAAGGAGTTGGGCGTCAACGCCATCGAAATAATGCCTGTAGCGCAGTTTCCCGGCTCCCGCAACTGGGGTTACGATGGCGTTTACCCTAATGCGGTGCAGCACTCCTATGGCGGGGCACGGGGCCTGCAGCACCTCGTTAACGCCTGTCACGAAAAGGGCATTGCCGTTGTGCTCGACGTAGTGTACAATCATATGGGGCCGGAGGGCAACTACTTCAGTGACTTTGCGCCCTATTTTACAACCAAATACATTACACCCTGGGGCCGGGCTATCAATTTCGAAGATGCCTGGTGCGATGGCGTCCGGCGATATTTTATTGAAAATGCGCTGATGTGGTTCCGGGATTTTCACATTGATGCGCTGCGGCTGGATGCCGTTCACGCTATAAAGGATTTTAGCCCTACGCATATCCTTCGGGAGATCAAGCAGCACGTTGATCAACTGATGGCGGAAACGGGGCGGCAGCATTACCTCATTGTGGAGCTGGACCTGAACGATACCCGGTTTATCAACCCGCTGGAAGAGCAGGGCTACGGCATGGATGCGCAATGGATCGACGAGTTTCACCACGCACTCCGGGTAACGGCCACCGGCGATCAGAGCGGCTACTACTCCGATTTTACCGGTATCAGTCACCTGGCCAAAGCGTATCGGGATGCGTATGTGTACGATGGGCAGTATTCACCACACCGGAATAAACGGTTTGGTATTAAGGCTGAAAAGAATCCCGGTCAGCAGTTTGTGGTGTTTACGCAGAACCATGACCAGGTCGGTAACCGCATGATGGGTGAGCGTCTTGGGCAACTGGTCAGCTTTGAGATGCAGAAGCTGGTTGCCGGTGCGGTGCTGGTCAGTCCGTATCTGCCAATGCTGTTTATGGGCGAGGAGTATAGTGAGCTAAACCCGTTTCTGTACTTTGTGAGCCACACCGACCCCGACTTAGCTGAAGCGGTGCGTAAAGGGCGTAAGGCTGAATTTGCTTATTTCCACCTGGAAGGGGAAGCACCCGACCCAACGCAGGAGGAGACCTTTCAGCAGTCGAAACTACAATGGCAGTTGGTGGAGCAGGGGCCACATCAGAAGCTGTTCAACTATTACCGGACGCTTATAGCACTCCGTAAGCTGCACCCGGCTCTGCGGCATCTGAACCGCCGGTATGTAGAAGCAGAAGCCGACGAAAGCCGGCAGACGTTGATCCTGCACCGCTGGTATAACGAGCAGCATATCCTGGCCTTAATGAATTTCGCTAAAGAACAACAGGCTGTAAGCCTTGACCGCCACAGCGGACAATGGAAAAAAATACTGGATTCGGCTGATTCACAGTGGGGTAATGGATTCTTAGCGCCTGAATTTGTTTCGAGCCCATCAACCCTTACCTTACAGCCGGAATCTTTCTTACTCTATACCAGCCATGTATAATCCCGTTGCTACCTACCGATTACAGTTTCATGGTGAGTTCACATTCGACGATTTAGACCGCATTATTCCGTACCTCCAGAAGCTGGGGGTTGGTACTGTCTATGCCTCACCTATCTTTGAAGCCCCCGCCGACAGTACACACGGTTACGATGGCGTAAACCCCCACCGGGCTAACCCGGGTATCGGAACCAAAAAACAACTTCAGGAAGTAAGTCAAAGCCTGAAAGACCGGGGCATCGGCTGGCTGCAGGACATTGTGCCGAACCACATGGCGTTCCACCCCGATAACCCCTGGCTGATTGATGTACTCGAAAAAGGGCAGATTTCTGAATATGCGGCCTTCTTTGATGTCGCCTGGACGGGTAAACTCTACCGGGGGCGCATTATGGTGCCCTTTCTGGGGGCTTCGCTGGAAGAAGTCCTCGACAGAGGTGAGTTGGCGATTGTGTATGAGGACAACCGGTTCTGGTTCCGGTATTACGATACAGACTATCCGCTACACCTGCGGTCTTACGCGACCATCCTTAAGTCTGGCACCGAACAACCCGCTGATGCCCTTCAGCAGTTGATCGACCAGATTAAAGACTTACATGATATTGCTGAGCCCAAAGCTTACGCCACCCGCTGGGAGGAGTTGCGGCAGCAATTGGGTTCGCTGATGAAAAATGAGGTAGTAAAATCGTCAGTTGACGCTTGCCTGAAAGCCGTAAACGAGGATAAGGAGCGGCTGAAGCAGATTTCCGATGAGCAGATCTACCGTCTCTGCTACTACGGCGAAACCGATAAGCAGATCAATTACCGGCGCTTCTTTACCGTCAACAGCCTGATTTGCCTGAACATTCAGGACAAAGACGTTTTTGATCATTACCACGTCCTGATAAAATCCATGGTGGAGCAGGGCATATTTCAGGGCCTGCGCATTGACCATATCGACGGCCTGTTCGACCCCACTGGCTACCTGGAGAACCTGCGCGAGATGACCGGCGATGAAACCTATATTATAGTGGAGAAAATTCTGGAGCCGGGCGAGGATATTCCGAAAAACTGGCCTATTCAGGGCAATACCGGGTATGATTTCCTGTCCATTGTCAATAATCTGTTCACCCAAAAGCAGAACGAAGCGGTCTTTACCCGATTTTACCAGAATCTGGTTGGCGACACCACGCCCATTCAGGAGCAGATATTCCAGAAGAAAGCCCACATACTTCAGGAGCATATGGGCGGGGAACACGAAAACCTGTATCAGCTTTTTCTGGTGTTAAACCTGGCGGAAGAACAAACGCTTAGTGAGATAAGGCCCGAGGTATTAAAAGAGGCTATCGGTGAACTGCTGATTCAATGTCCCGTATACCGCTATTATGGCAACCGCTTCCCATTGGGCTCCGAAGAGGCTGCGGCTGTGCAGGAGATGTTGAATGGCGTTCGGGAGCGTAAACCGGAGCTGGGTGCGGCTGTTGCTTTACTGGAGAACGTACTGCTTCGCAAACCCGCCGAAGGCGATGAGGAGTACAATCGTAATGCGCTACGCTTCTACCAGCGTTGCATGCAGTTTACGGGACCGCTTATGGCTAAAGGTGTAGAGGATACCCTTATGTACACTTACAATCGTTTCATCGGCCATAATGAGGTAGGCGATTCCCTTGAAGCTTTTGGGGTCTCTCCCGGAGAGTTTCACCGGAAAATGCAGGAGCGGCAGCAGAACTGGCCGCTTTCCATCAACGCTACCGCCACCCACGACACCAAACGGGGTGAAGATGTGCGCGCCCGCCTGAATGTGCTGACCGACCTGGCCGATGAGTGGATAGAAGCTGTACAGGAGTGGCAGCGGCTCAATGCCGGCCTGAAGAAAGACGGTGCTCCTGACATCAACGATGAGTATTTCATTTACCAGACTCTGATTGGCTCTTACCGGATGCCAAATCAGGATGAAGACGATTATAAAAACCGGTTACAGGCGTATCTGGAAAAAGCGCTGCGGGAAGCCAAACAGCACTCCAACTGGACCACACCCAACGAAACATACGAGCAGGCAACCAAAGACTTTGCCGCTGGGCTGCTGGACCATAAAGGCCCGTTCTGGAAGAGCTTTCAGAAGCTCCACCAAAAGGTGGTCGATTTTGGCGTTGTTAACTCTCTGGCGCAGGTGGTACTGAAATTTACCTGCCCCGGCGTACCCGATGTGTATCAAGGTACCGAACTGTGGGATTTGAGCCTGGTAGACCCCGACAATCGGCGGGCGGTAAGTTACGGCCAGCGGGAGCAGTGGCTGGAAGAACTGGAAGCCAGGAGTAAGGAGAAGCCCGGTGCCTTGTTAAAAGAGCTATGGAAAAACCGTTTCGACGCCCGCATTAAGCTTTGGCTCGTCCATACGCTGCTAAACGAGCGAAAGGAACAGGCCGAGGTGTTTACCAATGGACAGTATATACCGCTGGCCGTAGAAGGAAAATTCAAGGACAATGTGCTGGCGTTTGCCCGGCAGCATCAGCAGACCTGGTACATTGTGGCTGTACCGCTCCATCTGGCAGAGCTGGTCCGGAAGTCGAAAGACGATGTGCAGGATTTTGACTGGAAAGATACCCGCATTGTGCTTCCACAACAGGCGCCGGATGAGTGGGAACACCTGCTGCTGAAGACCAAAGACAAACACGACAACGACATTGCCGTTAAAGACATCTTCAAACGACTTCCGCTGGCCGTTTTGAAAATGCAACAGCCCGTTACCAATCGGGCGGCCGGTATTTTGCTGTCAATTACCTCATTGCCTTCACCATTTGGTATTGGAGATATGGGGCCGGAGGCCCGTACGTTTGCCGATTTTCTCTACCGCAGCCGTCAGAAATACTGGCAGCTACTGCCCCTCAACGTAACTGAGCAGGCGCAGGGCCATTCTCCCTATAGTGCCATCAGCAGCATAGCCGGTAATACGCTGCTGATAAGTCCCGATCTTCTGGTAGAGGAGGGCTTGCTAGAGGCCAGAGATGTAAAGAAATACCATCAGGCACAATCCGACAAAGTAGATTTTGCAGCCGCCGAGCGGGTGAAGGAGAAGATTTTTGACAAAGCATATGCCAACTTTGTGAAAAGCGCACCGCCCGCCCTGCAGCAGGCGTTTGATCAGTTCTGCGAGCAGGAGGCCAGCTGGCTCGACGATTTTGCCATTTACCTGGCTCTCAAGCAACAGCATAAAGGAAAACCGTGGTTTCAGTGGCCGGATAAATACAAAAAGCGGCAGTCGGAAGCCCTTCGGGCATTTACCGACGATCATGCGGAGGATCTGCACAGGATAAAATGGCTGCAGTTTGTCTTTGCTAAACATTGGCGGGAGTTCAAAGCGTATTGCAACAACCATGGCGTTCAGCTCTTTGGTGATCTGCCGTTCTATATTAGCTACGACTCCGTTGATGTATGGTCGAACCCCGATATTTTTAATGTTGATGAAGACGGTAAAATGACGGGTGTGGCGGGCGTACCACCCGATTACTTCAGCGAAGACGGCCAGCTCTGGGGTATGCCTACCTTCAAATGGGATGTGCTGAAAGAGCGCGGCTATGATTGGTGGATACAGCGCATCCGGAAAAATATGCAGTTGTTTGACCTGTTGCGACTCGACCATTTCCGCGCTTTTGCCGACTTCTGGGATGTGCCGGCCGGGGAGAAAACCGCCCGCAACGGGGAGTGGAAACGCGGTCCACGTTCCGAGCTCTTCCAGATCCTGGAAGCAGAACTCGGCCATTTGTCACTGGTAGCCGAAGATTTGGGTGATATTGATGAACCGGTATATCAGTTGCGGGATGAATTTAACCTGCCCGGTATGCGGGTGGTGCAGTTTGCCTTTAACGACTCCCTGCCGGTAACGGAGCATATCCCGCATAACTACAACACCACTAACTGTGTAGCCTATACGGGTACGCACGACAACAACACAACCGTGGGCTGGTATCGGAAAGACGCCGGCAAAGCCGACCGCAAGCGGCTGGAGCAGTACGTTGGCGGTTCGGTACGGGAAAAAGACGTTCATCAGGTATTGGCGCGGCTTATTTATGGCTCCGTCGCCCGAATTGCCATGCTGCCCATCCAGGATGTACTGGGGCTGGACGAAACCGCCCGGCTCAATACCCCCGGTTCGGGCGAAAATAACTGGCAGTGGCGGCTAAAGCCGGGACAGTTAACGCCGGAAGCAGAAAAGTGGCTGAAGAAAATGACCAAGATGTTTAATCGGGGCTAAGGGTAACCACAAAAAGAATCAAAAATAAAAGCACCGCAGGCGCTCGGTATATAGACACTTTCTCATTCCGAGGGCAGAAATTACTAACTCTTCCATGGCGTTTTACAGGATACTTCCCAATATCTGGCTCCGACTGGTAGAGTCGGAGCCAGATTGGTATGTTTTTTGAACATCAGGCATATAGAGCGGTTATTGCCGTATACGTAAGCATTAACTTATTTTAACGACAGATACTATGAAAACGAAACAGTGGACACTGGCTCTTGCTTTGACAATCATGGGCAGTATGGCCCAATTCAGTTGCGACTCCAAAACCGAGAATAAAGCCGAAGAGGTACAGGACGAATATAAAGATGTTCAGGAAGCAAAAGAGGAAGGTGACAGTTCGGACGTCCGCGAAGAGCAGTCGGAACTGGATACTGCCCGCAAAGAATACATTAAGGAAGGTACTAAGGAGCAAAGTGACTCCCAGCGCTAAGCGGACGAATAATCCGGTTAGTTAAGTGAATAGAATCGGTAGCTGGAGACCTTCATAGCTACCGATTCTCTGTTTTCCACTCAACATAAACTTCGTTATGATCAGAATCGGGTACCACTCCTCGCACGAACAGTTTAAACCCAGTACATTATTAGCCAATGTACAGCGAGCCCAGCAGGCTGGTTTTACGGCCGGGTCCTGCTCCGACCACTTTCATCCCTGGAGCAACACGCAGGGCGAAAGCGGCTTTGCCTGGTCGTGGCTGGGCGCAGCCCTGCAGGCAACAAACTTAAGTTTTGGAGTTGTCAACGCCCCCGGCCAACGGTACCATCCGGCCATTATCGCCCAGGCGGCAGCCACCCTGGCCGAAATGTTTCCGGAACGATTCTGGGTTGCGCTGGGCTCCGGGCAGGCGCTGAATGAACATATCACCGGCGATAAATGGCCGTCGAAAGCAGACCGGAACGCCCGGTTGAAAGAATGCGTAGACGTAATCCGGGCTTTGTGGAACGGCGAAACGGTTACTCATAAAGGTCTTGTAACGGTGGAGGAGGCTATCCTGTTTACCCGGCCGACTGTAAAGCCCATGATATTTGGCGCGGCCGTTACGGCCAAAACTGCCGAATGGGTAGGGAGCTGGGCCGATGGGCTGCTGACTATTTCCCAGCCTAAAGAAAAGCTACAGGAGGTGGTCGATGCCTTCCGGCGCGGTGGGGGTGAAGGCAAACCCATGAATCTGAAAGTGCAGCTTTCGTACGCCGATTCTGAGGAAATTGCGCTACAGGGTGCTCATGAGCAGTGGCGCTCCAATGTTTTTCCGAACAATGCCCTGACCGAATTAAGGATGCCGGAGCAGTTTGAAGCCATTGGTCAAATGGTGAAACCGGAGGAGATTACCAATCTGGTCAATATTTCGTCGGACCCGGCCCGGCATCTTGCCTGGCTGCAGACTTACCTGGATATGGGTTTTGGGCAGCTTTACCTGCACAACGTCAATCTGGAGCAGGAGCGGTTCATTGACGTCTTCGGCGAACGGGTGCTGCCCGCGCTGCTAACAAAATAAACATCAATCCATTCTGACAGTTTAGCATAGGAATCAACTAATCAACGATATGAATACTGAAACAGAAAAAACAGCCTTGATAACGGGTGCCTCCAGTGGCATTGGCCGTGAGCTGACTAAGCTATTCGCGCAGGACGGCTATAATCTGATTCTGGTCGCCCGGAGTGAAGACAATATGCAGCAGTTTGCTGATGAATTGAAACAATCACACGGGGTTCAGCAGGTAACGGTCATCGACAAAGATTTGTCGAAAGAGAACGCAGCGCAGGAACTCTACGATGAGATAAATGAGCAGAACCTGACCGTCAATGTGCTGGTTAATGATGCCGGTGTCGGTTTGCACGGCATGTTTGCCACGGAGACAAACTGGGAACAAGAAAGCGCCATGATTCACCTGAATACGGTGACGCTGACACACCTGACCAAGCTCTTCCTGAGAGATATGGTGATCCGCAACGAAGGCCGTATTCTGAACGTGGCGTCTTTGCTGTCCATCATGCCGTCGCCCCTGATGGCCGTCTATGCCGGTACCAAAGCATACGTGTACAACTTTAGCCAGTCGCTGGTAAATGAGTTGAAGGACACCAACGTAACCATTACGGCGCTGCTGCCCAACGCTACCGACACCGACTTCTTTAATAAAGCCGGCGCGGAGAATACAAAGGTCACCGAGAATCTGGATGATCCCGCTATGGTTGCCAAAGACGCTTACAAGGCGTTGATGAAGGGTGAGTCTAAAGTCATTCCGGGTGGTCTGGGCAATAAGTCATACGAAGTGATGGCCCACCTTCTTCCCGAAGAAGCTCTCGCGGGTATGATGCGCAAAAACATGGAGCCGAAGGACGAGGAACTGGATGGTTCATCGAAAAAATCAAGTCTGGCATGGGGCATTGGAGCGGCTGCCGCTATTCTTGTTGGTATTGCGGCTATAGCGGTCTATAACAACGCCAGTGCTTATGATAGAGCGCGGTATCGGTATAAATTCGCTAAAGCCAAGTACAAAACGAAGAACGCGTTTGCTTCGGCTAAGGATAAAGTAAGCGATGCCTGGTCGGATACCAAACACAAGGTTGCCGATACGTGGTCTGCTACCAAAGACGATGCACAGGATACCTGGGCCAGCAGCAAACATAAAGCAAAAGATAACTGGTCGAAGGAAAAGGCACAGGACACCTGGTCAAGTACAAAGCACGGTACCAAAGACGCCTGGTCCAATGTTAAAGATGCAGTAGCAAACGCACTGAGCTAAAACAAAGGCAGGGCAGCCAGACTAGCTGCCCTGCCTCTTTAAACTCAACCAAACATAAAATGGAGCAGGAGCAGCAACAAACTTTATTGAAGGACTATACCTTAGAAGAACGGGGTGCTTATTTCGGCGCATTGGCGACAATGGCTTCTGCTGATGGTAACGTGTCGCCCGAAGAGCTGGAGTTTTTGCGTCTGATGGGCGAAGCAGCCGAGTTGCCCGAAAACATGCGGGAAGAGGTTGTGCAAATTGCCAACAATCCTTCCACAATAAGCCTTCAGCGCTGTCTGGACACCCTGAAAGGCAGTCAGCTTCGCTTTTCATTCATTACCGATATTATGAGTTTTGCGAAAGCCGACGGTGAGTATTCACCGGATGAGCAGGAGCGGATCAAAGATATGGCGGCTTACCTGGGGGTAACCCAGGAGCAGTTTAGTATATTGGATCAGTTTGTCGACAAAGCTGGCGAAGCGCAGCAACGGGGTGAGGACCCTACCTCACAGTCGTTTCTAAACAAGAGCGGTTTTGGTGATATGTTTAAAAATGTTAATATTTCGCCACAGATGGTGCAGGGCATGCTGGGCATTCTGGCACCTATGGTGATTGCCGGTATGATGCGGGGTGGTCGGCGCAGAGGGGGCATGATGGGTGGTATGGGCAGTATGGTGGGCGGTGGACTGTTGGGCAGCTTGTTAGGCGGTGGCATGATGGGCGGTGGCGGTATGCGCCGGAGTGGCGGTGGTATGGGTTCATTAATTTCAATATTGGGCGGATTGAATGGAAGGCCGAGGTATGGGAGTATGCGTTCAGGCGGATTGGGCAGTTTATTGGGTGGTATACTGGGTGGTGGCCGTCGACGGGGAGGATTTGGCTGGTAATAAACAGGATACAATATGATTGGGATTTTGCCGCCGGCGCTTAAATTGCCCGGCGGCAAAATCCCTTTTTTGTACAAATCGTTGGCGAGTCGCCCAGGACAGGCTTTTAGCGTTAAAAACCTAGTTTTAAAAAGAATTCTGCTTTAGTAGTCTCCTAATTAGATAAAAATCAGTCTTGGCTTTACGCTAATTTTCTCCTAATTTTGCATGCCGAATTAAGAGGCAACTTCTTTTATACCTACTTCAATACGCAATGATAACTGCAACAGCAACAAATAAGGGAAAGGTTACCCAGGTAATCGGTCCGGTTGTTGACGTGAGCTTTGAGGGCGAAGGGTCGCGGCTACCGGCGATTCTCGACGCGCTGGAGGTCACCAAAACCAATGGCCAAAAAGTAATATTGGAAACCCAGCAGCACCTCGGCGAAGACCGGGTTCGGACCATCGCCATGGACTCGACTGACGGTTTGCAGCGGGGTATGGATGTCATCCACCTGGGTGGACAAATCACCATGCCGACGGGCGAAGGCATCAAAGGCCGTCTATTCAACGTAGTAGGTGAAGCCATTGACGGTATTCCCCAGCCAAAAAGTACGGGCGGTCTGCCAATTCACCGCGCAGCGCCTAAGTTCGAAGACCTGGCTACCTCTACCGAGGTACTTTTTACCGGTATCAAAGTGATTGACCTGCTGGAACCGTACGCCAAAGGTGGTAAAATCGGTCTCTTCGGTGGTGCTGGTGTAGGTAAGACTGTACTTATTCAGGAACTGATTAATAATATTGCCAAGGCATATGCCGGTTTGTCGGTATTTGCCGGGGTGGGTGAGCGTACCCGCGAAGGAAATGACCTGCTGCGCGAAATGATCGAAGCCGGTATTATCCGGTACGGTGAGGCATTTAAGCACTCCATGGAAGAAGGTGGCTGGGATTTATCGAAAGTAGATCCGGCTGAATTGGCCGAAAGCCAGGCGACCTTCATCTTCGGTCAGATGAACGAGCCTCCCGGAGCCCGCGCCCGCGTAGCTCTTTCGGGTCTGACCATTGCCGAGCACTTCCGCGATGGCGACGGTACCGGACAGGGCCGCGACATTCTGTTCTTTATCGATAATATCTTCCGCTTTACCCAGGCCGGTTCTGAGGTATCGGCTCTTCTGGGCCGGATGCCTTCGGCCGTAGGATACCAGCCCACGCTGGCCACCGAGATGGGGGCCATGCAGGAGCGGATTACCTCTACCAAGCGTGGTTCAATCACATCGGTACAGGCGGTATACGTACCGGCCGATGACTTGACTGACCCTGCGCCGGCAACAACGTTTGCTCACCTTGATGCCACCACGGTATTGAGCCGCAAGATTGCCGAGTTGGGTATCTACCCGGCCGTGGATCCGCTGGATTCAACTTCACGGATTCTGACTGCCGAGATCGTTGGCGACGAGCATTACGACACGGCGCAGCGCGTGAAGGAGATTCTGCAGCGTTACAAAGAACTTCAGGATATCATCGCCATCCTCGGTATGGAAGAATTATCGGAGGAAGATAAGCTGGTGGTCGCTCGTGCCCGTCGGGTTCAGCGATTCCTGTCGCAGCCTTTCCACGTAGCTGAGCAATTTACGGGTCTGAAAGGTGTACTCGTACCCATTGAAGACACCATCAAAGGCTTTAACGAAATCATCGAGGGTAAGTACGACCACCTGCCGGAGGCCGCTTTTAACCTGGTTGGTACCATCGAAGACGCCATTGCCAAAGGCGAGCGTCTGCTGAAGGAAGCAGGACAGTAATAAGTTCGCAGTAAGCAGTAGGCAGTTCTCAGTTAGGCTGCCTATTGTCCACTGCCTACTGTAGACTCAATAAAACATGCAACTCGACATTATAACCCCCGACCGTAAGGTATTTTCCGGAGAAGCAACGTCGGTGACGTTTCCGGGAATTGAAGGTCAGTTTCAGGTGCTGAACGACCATGCTCCGCTGGTAAGTACCCTGGCTCGCGGCCCGGTAACTATCAATACCGGTTCGGGTCAGCAGGTCATCACGGTAGATGGTGGCGTCGTTGAAGTGCTGCGCAACCGCGTACTGGTGCTGGCCGAAGCGGTGCTGTAAAAAACGTTTACTATCTTTTTATCAAGGACAGGCTTTTTGAAGGCTTGTCCTTTTTGTTTTCTTTGATCATGAATTATATCGAACTCCAACTAACCGTTTCTCCCGAATTCTCGGATATACTGATGGCCGAACTGGCCGAGCTTGGCTATGAGTCTTTTGTCGAAACCGATGAGGGATTGAGCGCCTACGTCCCCGAATCTGATTTTGACGCGGCTGCTCTGGACGAATTAGTGACTAAATACGCGGGGCAAACCGCAATAGCCTACCAATTTAGTACGTTAGAGAAACAGAACTGGAATGAGGAGTGGGAGCGTAATTATCAGCCGATTGAGGTAGCCGGTCAGGTACGGGTACGGGCTTCTTTTCACGAACCCGACGAGCGATACGCCTACGATATTCTGATTAATCCGAAAATGTCGTTCGGCACCGGTCACCATGAAACCACGGCCATGATGCTGGAGCACCAACTGGCCATTGACCATACCGGTAAAACCGTCCTGGATGTGGGCAGCGGTACCGGTATTCTGGCGATTATGGCGATTAAACGCGGGGCCGTCGAAGCGCTGGCTTTTGATATTGAAGAGTGGGCAGTTGAAAATGCCCGCGAAAATGCGGAACTTAACCGTTGTCCAAAGATTGCGGTGTTCCAGGGGACCATTGCCGATGTTGACCCGGCCAGCCGGTACGACATTGTGCTGGCGAATATCAACCGGAATGTGCTGCTGGCCGAAATTCCAACTTATGCCAGTTTATTGAATACGGGTGGCGACCTCCTGGTGAGTGGTTTTTACGAAAACGATAGTCCGGACATCGAACAAAAAGCAATCGAGGCAGGTCTGACTATCAGCGGCAAACGTGTCCGCAACCAGTGGGCCTCCCTTCGTTTTACGAACTAGTTATGAAACGTTTTTACATGCCCTCCACCGCTGGCATACTCACACTTGTAATCAGTGTAAGCCTTGCGGTATTCTCACCGGTATACGGCCAGGCCGTCCGGCTTTCTGATAAACCGGAGCAGTTTATGGGTGAACTGCAGAAGCTGATGGCTACCGGCGGACCCGTATCCGCGAGGGCGCAGAAAAATCTGCAGGCTCTGTGGGAGGACAGCCGTCTTACCCCACAGCAGCGGGAGCGGATTATGGCACTCAGCCGGAAGATGAACGCCAAACGCCTGCAGCCGGTCGCTCATTTTACGCCGTTTTACGAGGCTCTGTCTCTGTACCACGCCAGTTATACGCAGCAGCCAGCCGTATCGGCGCAGGAGCTCGATAACCTGCTGACCATCGCTGAGAAAACGTTTGAAAGTAACGATCCAAAGGTTTTTGCCAAGGCGCTGGAGACGGTACGACTTTTTCTCAGCACCCGGCAACTTTACGCCGGTAACTACAACAAGCTATATGCACACGGTGGAACCCTTTCCTTTCGGTACTTAGATGCCGCCGGTAACGCCATCAGTACCCAGGCAGATGGAAAAACCACTGAGACCGAGAGTACCACCGCCACACCGGCTGCCCAGTCCAGCCGTTTTGATGGCTGGGATGATCCGATCCCCCTTGATTCAGGTAAGACCCGCCCGATTGGCCAGGTTTTTATTCCGCAGAAGCGGCCGATACCCACTGTAACCGGAGCCGTACTAACCCTGAACAACAGTACATTGGTCATGGTAGCCAACGGTGACTCTGCCGTACTATCGGAGACCAGCGGTAATGTCCTCTTGAAAGACGGGATATGGGTTGGAAAAGGCGGAAAGTTTACCTGGGAGCTGGCAGGGCGACCAGACATCTTTGTCACGATGGATGAATATAGCTTCCCCATCATCAGCCCCCGCATCGCAGCAGACGATGTGACACTAACCATGGGGCAGGGCGCTAAACCCATTAAAGGCGTTTTTGAATACCTTAGCAAAAAGCGGGGTCCCAACCAGCCGGTTACATACCCACGGTTTATGTCCTGGCAAAGTGATGTAGCCATGCCGGGTCTTGGTACCGATATCGATTATAAGGGTGGTCTGGCGCTGTCGGGTATGCAGCTTATTGGGGCTTCGGCCAGTGGGCAGCTTTCTGTCTTGATCGTCAAACATAACGGGAAACCAGCGTTCCGGGCAACCAGCCGCCGGTTCGAGTTTGTCGATTCGCTCATCACGGCTCCGGTAGCTTCTTTTGCCGGGTATGTGGAAACGGATTCTGTTACCCATCCGGCGGTGCAGTTTAAGTTTAACCGTACGGAGCGCATTGCCTGGCTGAACAAAATTGACCGGTTGGGCTATGGCAAAGTGCCCTACGCCGATAGCTACCATAAGTTTTACATCCAACCCGAGGTAGTGCGGTGGGACCTGCCGCGCCGGAAAGTTGATTTCTACCAGGTTGGTGCTAAACGCGAAGTGCCTATCCACTTAGAGTCATTCGACTATTTTGACCCGCAGCGGTACACTACTATCTCGGTCGATTACGGCTTCCACCCGCTGCAGATTGCTGCCAATTATATTTCCACCAAGAAAACACAGACGTTTTTGCCGGACGATCTGGCGCAATTCGCTAAAGTGAATTTCAAATCGTTGAGCGGAGCCCTGGACCGGATGGTGCGGGAGGGGTACATTATCCAGGACCCTAATTCGGGTTGGATGCGGCTGAGCCGTAAGGGCGTTCTATACGTACTGGCTTACGCCAAAAAGGGTGACTACGACAACTTTCAGTTCCAGTCGGTATTCGTATCCAACGACAGTACCAAAAATGCTACTATCGACCTGAAAGATAATTTCCTGACCGTGCGTGGTGTTGAGCGGTTCGTTATCAGCGACTCCCTGAAGATTTTCGGGATGCCGAGTGATAAAACACTGCGCATTGGTAAAGGGCGGTCTTTTAAGCTGAATGGCCAGTTGAAAGCGGGTACTTTCCGCTATTCGGGCCGGGATCTGGCGTTTGATTACGACAAGTTCTCTATGGCTCTCAGCAAAATCGACTCCATCACCTTTACTCCTAAAAAGCTGGCCGCTCAGGGAAAGTCCGGGGAAATTGGCGGGGATATTAAATACGATAAATCGGGTACCATTTTCCTGGGGAGCGCCGACAACAAATCGGGCAACGTAAAAGGTAAAAAGACCACCCAGCGGCTAGTTATGCCCGAGGGGGTAACGATCTATTTTAACCAGCCGGAGCGGGGCAACCGGACGTATACCGAAAAAGTATACCTTAAAATTCCGGCCATTGATAATGATAGTATTGGTAAGGCAGACCTTGCGTTCAGTGGCACATTCCATTCGGATGGTATTTTCCCGCCGTTTAAGACTGAGCTAAAAACGATGCCCGATAATACCCTGGGTTTCGTACACAAAGCGCCGGCGGCCGGCTACCCCGTTTATGGCAGTAAATCTAACGTGAAGTTTGCGGGAGAGCTTATCATGAACAAAGAGGGTCTGCAGGCAGCAGGCACGCTGAATCACCTGACGGCTACGCTGAAAACGGATGGTCTTTTATTCATGCAGGATTCGGTGGTAGCAACGGGTAAGTCGGGTCAAATCCGGGAGGGTACTGTAGGAAAAGGGTATTTTCCGGGGGCACAGTTAAACGACTTCAGCATGAAGTGGTGGCCTAAATTGGATAGCATGGCCATCGTTACCAAAGGGAACAGTTTCAAGTTCTACAACGGAACCACCAATCTGGAGGGTCATCTGGTGCTGCGGTCAACGGGTTTATTTGGTAATGGCAGCCTGAGCCGGAAAGATGTTGAAGCCGTATCAAAAAGTTTTAAGTTCAATAAGGAAGGCTTTCTGGCCGACAATGCAGACCTGAAAATCCTTACCGACAAGCAGGCCGGCAAGCCTATTCTGGTTGGGAAGGATGTGGATGTCGACTTTAATCAGGTGAAAGGCATTGTTAACCTGGCTATCAACAAAAAAGGGCATAGCATTGACGATACGCTGCAATCCAGCTTCGAGTTTCCCTTTGCCGGCTACAAAACCTCCATCAACCGGGCCCAGTGGAACATGAATGCGAAAACGATTGCGATGAAGGGCGACGTAAAAACGTCTTCCTTCACTGCCACTGCCGAGGAACAGGAAGGACTGTCGTTCAATGGAACGGCGGCCCTGTATGAGGTGGAAAAAATGGCCCTGAACATCAGCGGTGTACCCTATGTTACTTCCGCCGATGCCCGCATCTACCCGGATAAGGGGTTGGTGTCTATTAAACGGAACGGTGAGATGATGGAACTGAAGAAGGCCCGGCTGGAACTGGACACCGTGAGTCTGCATCACCGCCTGAAAAACGGAAACATCAAAATCCTGTCGCGTACCCGTTTCTCCGGTGATGGTACCTACCAGTTTGCCACGGCTGCCGGCGACACGGCGAGTATCAAGATGGGCAGCTTCGATCTGAAAGAAGCACCGGTACTGGCGTCAAATGCCCCCGTTGCCGATACTCGTTCAGCGCGTCGCAGAAGCAGTCAGAAGCCATTAATGACTTATTTCTCGGTAGCTAAGGCGGAGATTGCCGAAGATGATAAGCTGATCCTGGCCCCGAAAATGCAGTTTAAGGGCAGCATTGCCATGCAGGCTCCGGAGAAGGATCTGGCCATAGAAGGCTACATTATGCCGGCGCTCAAGAAGCGGCCAACGCTGGTGAGCGGCTGGATACCGTTTAAAGAAAAAGTGGTTGAGTCCATTGACATTAAAGTGGACAAGAACCTGAAAAACGAAGGCGATCAGCCGTTGGTAGCGGGTATTCACTACCGCATTGGCAGTACGGGTCTTTACCCGACGTTTCTGTCGGCCAAGGAAGATCCAAAAGACGAGGACATCTTCACGGCGACCGGCATCATGCGGTATGATCCGAAAGAAAAGGCTTTCCGGATTATTTCAAAAACTGCGGATGGTCTGGATGACGTGGAAGGTGCCTTTACGTTCAACGATGATAAAGGAGTCATGGCCTTTAAGGGTCCTTTGACGTTGATGAATACCGCACCGAACAACTACCTAGAAGCCACTGGTTCTGCCCGGATCAACATCGACAGTGCCCTCTACCGACTCAACACCTTCATGTTGTTTAATTTCCCGATGGCCGAACAGCTCAATACAGTTATTGCCGAAAAGATTGTGAAGGCAAATCTGGAGGAAAAAAACGATGAGGCTGCCGAGGATGACCTGAACCGGCTTTCCGACAAGCTGAACCCAATCATTGGGCAGAAGGCGGTTGAAGAGTACCGGATCAAAGCGCAGAATCAACACGTGCCGCTGGTGCAGGCTGCGCCGAAGCTCAATGCCATGATGGTACTGTCGAACGTTAACCTGCGCTGGTCGGAGAAGTATAATGCCTTCTACAGTACGGGCAAAGTAGGCGTATCCAACATGAACCTGACCGATATAAACGCCCAGATGGACGGCTTTGTGGAGATCCGGAAAGGCGCGGCCGGCGATGAGGTAAGTATCTACCTCGAATCATCACCGGATATCTGGTTTTTCTACGACTACCGGCCCGGTCAGCTGGCCATAGTTACCTCCGATCAGGAGCTAAATGACCGCATTACGGCTGGCTCCAAAAAGCGGTCGAGCCTGAGTGTCGTATCGGCCGGCATGGATGAGAAGGTTATATTTGTGGATCGCTACCTTGATCAGTACAAGACCAGAACCAAAGCCGCCCCCAAAGCCCCGGCCGCTAAGGTGGTGAAAAAAGAAGAGGAGAAGAAAAAGGATAAAGAGGAGGAGAAGGAAGGGTTTTAAAGTAGGCAGTTCTCAGTGGGCAGTGGATATATAACTCTGCCTACTGAGAACTGCCTACTGCCTACTCCTCAATCCCGAAGGCCGACAGGCGGACGAACTCGCTGACGCGCTTTCGGATATCGTCGGCGGTGAGGTTTATGATACGCTCGGCACCGAATTTTTCCACGCAGAAAGAGGCCATGGCGGAGCCGTAGATAATCGCCCGCTTCATGTTGTCAAAAGAGGTATCGTCTGTGCTGGCCAGGTAGCCGATAAAGCCACCGGCAAAGGTATCACCCGCCCCAGTGGGGTCAAATACCTCCTCCAGTGGTAAGGCTGGCGCAAAGAAGATGCGGTCTTCGTGGAAGAGCAGGGCTCCGTGTTCGCCTTTCTTGATGATAACGGTCTTAGGACCCATTTTCTGGATTTTAGCAGCTGCCCGTACCAGCGAGTATTCTTTGGTCAGAATGCGGGCCTCTTCATCATTCACCGTCACCACATCAACAAGCGGCAGCACCTGCATCAGGTCGTCCATGGCTATTTCCATCCAGAAGTTCATGGTATCGAGCATGATCAGCTTGGGCCGGCTTTTCATGCGTTCAATAACGGTTTTCTGAATAGCCGGCGCGGTATTCCCCAGCATCAGGTACCGGCAGTTCTGGTATGACTCCGGAATAACGGGGTCGAAGTTCTCCATCACGTTGAGCTGTACCTCCACCGTATCCCGGGTGTTCATATCGTTGTGGTAACGCCCCGACCAGAAGAACGTCTTCTCCTCCTCGCGGATCTGCAGGCCCTCGGTATTGACGCCATGCTGCACCAGAATGTCGATCATCTCCTGCGGAAAATCGCCACCGACAACCGCTACCAGGTTATTCTGCTTTGTAAAATAAGACGCCGACAACGTAATAAACGTGGCGGCCCCGCCGATAATCTTGTCGGTCTTCCCGAAGGGCGTCTCCAGGGCGTCGAACGCTACCGATCCAATGGTTAGTAAGCTCATTTCTTTTGTTTCAAGTTTCAAGTTCCAGGTTTCAAAGGTTTCAGGTTTGGGCTCAGGCTGCTTTAATTTGAAACTTTTAAAGCCTGAAACTTGAAACAATTAAATAATTGGATGGCGTTTGAACTCTTTTGTCCGGTCGAAGAGGTAGCGGTAGGTGATGTGTTTTTTGTTGACGACACCGCCGAACATCTTCGAGACCCGAACCATCTTGACGTTGAAATCACCAATCCAGTTTAATTCCAAATGTTTATACTGGTAGTCTTTTGTCCAGCAAATCTTTGAGTAGGCAATAGCAATGGCGGACTCAATACCCCGTCCCTGAAACTCCGGCACCACACCGAATACCAGGCCAAATGCCTTCTCGTTCTTCTTCCGGAGTTTGTGATAGAGGAAGATCAGCTTGCCCATGAGGTTCATTTTGCCGTTGACGTGCTTGAAAATCTGGTTCAGCTCCGGCAACATGATAAAAAAGGCAATTGGCTCGCCATTGCTGTAACCGAACCAGACCAGCTCTTCCTCCAGAATGGGCTTCATGCGCTTCATAATCGCACGTGACTTTTCCACCGACATATCGCCTACGCCGAGGTGTTTGGCCCAGGCTTTATTGTAGATGGTCCGGAAGTCCTCGGCGTATTTATCCAGCTTAGCTTTCTCAATATGCTTAAACTCGTAATCCGGTGAGTTCAGAATCCGCTGGGCCCGCTCAAAGACGGATGGGTGGATCATCTGCCGTACTTTATCTTCCGGCATCGGCAGGTAAAACGTAAGCTGCCCAAAATACTCCTTAAAACCATACTGGTCAAAGAAAGGGACATAATACGGCTTGGTGTACGGCATACCGTAGTTCGGCTCCTTATCAAACCCTTCCACCAGCAGGCCCCACCAGCGATCCCGTTCTCCAAAGTTGATGGGGCCGTCCATGGCTTCCATCCCTTTGCTTACCAGCCATTCTTTGCAGGCGTCGAACAGGCGGAATGCGGCTGCCTGATTATCGATACACTCGAAAAAACCCATACCGCCCGTCGGCTGGTCATTGTTCAGGCTGGCCGTTTCGAAGTTGACAAAAGCGGCTACCCGGCCAATGGTCTTGCCGGCATCATCCAGCAGCAGCCAGCGGCTACACTCACCGTTTTTGAAAAACTTGTTCTTGTTAGGGTCAAAAACCCCCTCAATATCATCGTCCAGGGGCCGTATCCAGCACGAATCGTTTTTATATAAACGGACCGGAAGTTGTATGAACTCTTTCCGTAGTGTTAGATTGGTACCCACATCAACAAGCTGCATAGCAAACGGTGGTGGCTTGAAAATCAAAGCGGCAAATATAGTGAAAAGGGGACGACTTGTCGATTTACGGTCAACATTCCGTAGATTTGCACCCACCGAAAACGCCTGTTGGCTACGGGTGTTCAGGCTCGGAATTTCATTGCTGCATCGAATGTCACAACCTGTCAAATTATACAATACGCTTACCCGGCAGAAGGAGCCGTTTGAGCCCATTAACCCGCCCTATATTGGCCTTTATGTGTGCGGACCTACCGTTTACAATTATGTTCACCTGGGTAACGTCCGAACCTTTCTCACCTTTGATTCGCTGTTTCGCTACCTGACGTATGTCGGCTACAAAGTCCGCTACGTGCGTAACATTACCGATGTAGGGCACCTGGTGGGCGACAGCGATGAGGGCGAAGATAAAATTGGGCGGATGGCCAAGCTGGAAAAGCTGGAGCCGATGGAAATTGTGCAGCGCTACACCAATGATTTCCACCAGATCATGGAAATCTTCAACATCCTGCCGCCGAGCGTGGAGCCAACCGCGACCGGCCATATGGTGGAGCAAATTGAAGCGGTAAAGAAACTGATCAATCAGGGGCTGGCGTATGAATCGAACGGCTCGGTCTACTTCGACATAAGTGCGTATAACAAAGAAGGTGGTAATTACGGAAAGCTTTCCGGCCGCATTCTGGAGGATCTGCTGAACGAAACCCGCGAACTGGATGGCCAGTCCGAAAAGCGTAATCCGCTGGATTTTGCTATCTGGAAAAATGCGTCACCGGAACATATCATGCGGTGGCCGTCACCCTGGGGTGATGGATTTCCTGGCTGGCACCTGGAGTGTACCTGCATGAGTACGAAATACCTCGGCAGCCAGTTTGACATTCATGGGGGTGGTATGGATCTCAAGTTCCCGCATCATGAATGTGAAATTGCGCAGGGCAATGGCCTCACCGGTAAAGACCCGGTCCGTTACTGGATGCACTCCAATATGCTGACAGTAAACGGCCAAAAGATGAGTAAGTCGTTGGGAAACTCCTTCCTGCCGAGTGAGCTGTTCACCGGCAGTCACCCCCTCCTGGAGCAGGCTTACTCGCCTATGACGGTGCGGTTCTTTATGCTGCAATCCCATTACCGCAGTACGCTGGACTTTTCCAATGAAGCTTTAAAAGCCGCACACAAAGGCTACAAGCGGCTGGCCAATGGCCTCCGGATTGTGAAAAGCATGGAGTTTACCATCGAGGAGGGTTCTACGCCGGAAGAAGCCCACCTGACCGAGATTCAGAAGATTCGCCAGGGCTGCTTTGATGCCATGAACGACGACCTGAATACGGCTGTCACCATTGCAAACCTGTTTAATCTGCTGAAGAAAATCAATCAGCTGTACATGAACCAACTTCTGCCATCGGCCGTGGGTCGGGAAGCCTTTAACCTGTTGCGGGATACGTTTGTCGGTTTTACCGAAGACGTGCTGGGCCTGAAGGAGGAGCGAAACGAAAACGGCGATGCGCTTATCGACGGGATGCTCGACCTGTACAAAGAGTATAAGGTGCAGAAGCAATACGATAAGGTAGATCAGATTCGTGCTTACTTCAAGGCACAGGGGCTGGTAATTAAAGACATGAAGCATCGCATCGACTGGGCTTACGAAGAATAATGTTTATGTTTAATAAGATCACATTGATTTACCTGCTGGCGATGGTGCTGGCACTCGGAGCTTGTAAGAACAGACGGAACCAGAACGAGACCAAATCGGAACAGGTAAAGCTGGCTCCGGCTCCGGCCTTTAATGCCGATTCGGCCTACACCTACATCGAACGACAGGTGGCTTTCGGTCCCCGGGTACCCAATACGTCCGCGCACCAGCGAGCCGGTGATTACCTGGTTGCGAAACTCAAAGAGTACGGCTGGCAGGTTACGGAGCAGCCGTTCACCGCCACGACATACGACGGTAAAAAGCTAAACTCCCGCAACATCATCGGCAGTTTTAACCCCCAGGCCGCTAAACGAATCCTGCTGGCATCGCACTGGGACTCCCGGCCAAACGCCGATGAGGGGAAAGGTACGCAGAACAAGCCGGTACCTGGGGCCAACGACGGGGCCAGTGGGGTAGGGGTGTTACTGGAACTGGCTCGTACGTTGCAGCAAAGTCAGAACAAGCCCTCCGTTGGTGTAGACATTATCTTTTTTGATGCTGAAGATTGGGGCAATTCCGAGAAGGCCAGCGACGAGTACGGCGGGTTTCTGTTAGGATCCCGGTACTGGGCGGCAAATCCGCACAAGCCAGGGTACTCCGCTTATTATGGAATTTTGCTGGATATGGTAGGGGCGAAAGGTGCTACGTTCCTGAAAGAAGGCACCTCCATGCAGTATGCACCAACCGTGGTTAACAATGTCTGGCAGGTTGCCAGTCAGTTGGGCTATACTCAGTACTTTGTAGACCAGTTAGGCGCAACGCTGACGGATGACCATGTGCCGGTAAACACCATTGCCAAAATACCGATGATCGACATTATTCATCTGAACGCAAGTGGCGACCGCACCTTCTTTGAAGATTGGCACACCATTGAGGATGATATGCGCAACATCGACCGTAACACCCTAAAGGCGGTAGGTCAGACGTTGTTACAGGTTTTGTATAACGAGGAATGAAAAAAGCTCTTTTTTACGGCGGCAGCTTTCTAATACTTTTTTCCAGTTGCAGCGATACTCCAGACCGGCTCGGCCGGCTCGATTTAGTCAAATGGCGACAGGACCGGGGTGGCTGTAATGGCTTGCGGTCTATGTTGGTGCCTGACCTGAAAGCCGTTCAGCAGGACCTGAAAGGAAGGTCAAGCAACGAAATTGGTCAATTGCTGGGTCGTCCCGATATTAACCAGATTGCCGACCGGGCCCAAAAGTTTTATATATACTTTCTGGAAAAAGGGCCTCATTGTGAGGACACCAGGCTCAAGTCAAACGCGCCAACGGTAGCTATTCGCATGGGTGCTATTGGTCTGGCTACGGAAGTGACCTTTCAGAACGGATTGCCGTAACTGGCTTACACGTAAAATTTCTTGCGCAGAATCATCTCTTCTACTACTTCTGGCACCATATATCGGATGGAGCGGTTCTGTCGGATACAGTCCCGGATATACGTAGCTGAAATATCCAGTAGGGGAGCTTCGACCAGCCGGACGCTGGCGTGGTGTTTATAGGGGCTTTCAACCGCTCGTGGGCGCGGGTATACGTACAGGCCAAAGTACTCCAGAATCTTGTCGTAGTTCTTCCACTTGTCAAACTGCTCCAGGTTATCTTCCCCCATTATAAGGGTAAACTGGTGCTGGGGGTACTTCTCCTGAAGTCTGGCCAGCGTATCAATCGTGTAGCTCGGACGGGGCATCGAAAACTCGATGTCGGTCACTTTTAGCCGGCTGTTGTCCGCGATTGACCGCTCTACCATATCGTAGCGGTCAAACTCGTGCAATAAACTCTTGTTCTTTTTGAAAGGATTCTGGGGAGAGACCACAAACCAGACTTGCTCCAGGTCGGTGGACGTCGCCATGGTGTTGGCGATAATCAGATGCCCGATGTGAATGGGATTAAATGAGCCGAAGAATAAGCCTATCTTCATGCTACATTCTTTAAATCACAACGGCTTTAGGCGGCACTTTCGATTCGTAGATGAAGTCGTCGGCCAGCTTCTGGGCCTTTTTCAGGGCTTCGTCCAGGTTGTCATTGACCAGAATCACATCAAATTGGTCCTGGAAACTCATCTCGAAGTGAACCTTAAATAAGCGTTTCGACAGGCTATCATCGGTTTCGGTACCGCGGCCCATCAGCCGGGCCTTCAGCGTTTCCTCATCGGGTACCTTAACAAAAACAGCCAGCGCGCGGTCGCCGTAGTAGCGTTTCAATTTAAGTCCTCCCTGCACATCAACATCAAACAGAACGTGTTTTCCTTCGTCCCACAGCCGCTGAATCTCTGATTTCAGGGTGCCATAGAACGCTCCGGTATATACTTCTTCCCACTCGACGAATTCGTCGTTATCAATCCGTTGCTTGAAATCTTCGGGAGTCAGAAAGTAGTAATCTTTGCCGTTTTGTTCACTGCGACCGCGCCGGTCACGTGTGCAGGCGGAGATAGAAAAGCCGAAGTTCGGGTTGGTGGCTAAGAGGTGCTTGACGATGGTTGTTTTGCCCGAACCTGAGGGTGCCGAAAAAATAATGAGTTTGCCTTCCAATGCCGCTTAACTTACAATTTGAGACCGGATTGCCGCTGCCACTTTGTCGGGACAACACTTTTTCTCAATCTTACCCTGGAGTGCTTCTTTAATGCATTTCTCCAGTTTATACATCTCAATACATGGCTGGCAAATATCCATGTTCAATCTGAAGTGCTCCTTTTCTTCTTCGGTAGCCCCTCCATCCAAAATTGCCTGAATTCTCTTCAGGCAATCTGCCTGGTGTTCACAAGTGGTTTTGACGGGAGCTGTACCCGACTGAACCTCTTCAGACATACCTTCCATACTTACCGAAGCTGACGAACGCAATGAACCTGACATTGGAAAAATTAAATTAATTCCAAAAAATATACAACTCTATGTTTCTTGACTTTAGAACCGATAATGCCGGGTAAAAAGTTTCCGACTACTCGTCATTTTTATTGTAACCCATCGATGAAGCATAATCTCTGAGTTTGTCTTTCAACAGGTTCCGGGCGCGGTGCAACCGAGAGCGGACTGTTCCAATTGGAATGTCGAGAATCTTAGCCATTTCCTCATACGTAAATCCTTCAATATCGCAGAGAATAATGACCGTCCGGAAATCGACCGGCAGCGAATTTAGCGCACTGGCTACCTCGTCGCCAATCATATCCTGCACCGTATCCACGCGGAGGTCCGTCGTGTGTTCGGTTTCGGCAGCTTCATCGGAGTTGTAGGTTGTTTCTACATCCTGGTAGTCAACCTTTGCCGGCTCCTTACTCTTCTTGCGATAGTCGTTAATGAAGCTGTTTTTCAAAATCCGGAACAACCACGCTTTGGCGTTAGTTCCCTGCTCAAACGAAGAGATAAAGCGAAACGCTTTTAAATACGTATCCTGCACCAGGTCGTTGGCGTCGTCTTCATCCATCGTCAGCCGGAAGGCAAAGTTGTACATGGAGTCTATGTGGGGCATAAACTCTTTGTTGAAGACCTGGTGCTTTTGTTCTTCGGTATACCCTTGGAGTTGCGTATCTGACATAAGTTCGGGCATCGTCGTCATAAATTTATGAAATGAAATTAAAGTCTATCCGGTTACCGGTGGGTTCCTGATAATACGGATCTAAAATGAGTAGCGATGTTTCATGCAAAAAATGGGTTGTTTGCCTCAGTAACTGGTTATTAGGACGGGATTGATAGCCTGCTCAGCATTCAAAACCTTATTCAATGGATAAAGCAAAAACGAACCGCAATGTTTTATCCTTCTAACAAAAATCACTCCGACCGGCTCATTAGGGATAATAACGCAAAAAAGGCGACAACTTGTCAGAGAACAAGTAGGTTTGGATAAGTGGCCGCTGAGCCGCGTAAAAGGTATCAGCGTTAGATGAAAAACACCGCGTTTTCCTGCTGTGGCAACTCTGAAAAGCTAGTTTCTGGTAAAGAATTGAATCAACACTATACAGATTGTTGAGAACAGACTGCTCGCTACGGTACGCAGTAAGGTTGGGAAGAACAACGTAATGCTGCTGGCTTCGATATAAAACAGGGCCGCGTGATGAATCAGCGCCAGCACAAAGACATACCGGAAAAAGGCGGCACTGCCCAGGCCCTGCAACGAAAAGACCAGCCGCGACTCTTGTACCCTTGGGTCCAGCTGAATCCGAACGACCAGCGGGCGCAAATAAGCCATCAGAACAGTAGCGGCTGCGTGCATACCCAGCGTATTATAAAACGTGTCGATTATGACGCCCGTAGCAAAACCAATAAGCAGGAGCGCCGTGGTACTGGTTTCAATGGGCAACAGCAGAATGCAGGCGATATAGATGAAACTGAACGCGAAATCGAACAGCACCAGATTACGGACAATCAGAATTTGCAGCGCCAGATAAAGGATAAAAAGGAAAATGATATTGATGATCTCGCGAATGGTCATTTTTGTTCGGCGTCAACTAATTTCTGTAACTGATCCTGTTGGTTGCTTAGGCTGTTCTCTACGACGTACACAAAAGAAAGATTGCCAAAATTAGTCGACAGATCAATATTAATATCATGGAAGGTCTGGTTCGGCTGGACCCCCACACTCCGCACCCGACCGATGAGGATGCCTGGCGGAAAAACGGAGTTATAATCCGATGTCACGACCGAATCGCCTTTACTGACAGGTTTATACCGCGAAATATCGAATAACTTCATCCGGTCCGGTAATACGCCATCCCAGCGGGCGGTGCCAATTTCCTCCGCTTTTACCAGCTTGGCCGATATGCGAAAATCGGAATGTAAAATAGACGTGGCTACCGAAAAATGCTCATTGCAGTAGCGGATCTTCCCGACAATACCCGACGGCGAGATAACCGCCATACCGGGCTTAATCCCCTCGGCGGTGCCTTTATCGATGGTCAGGTAGTTGTTGGCCAGTTGGGTGGTGTTGTTAATTACCTTGGCAACGGTGTATTTAAACCGCCTGGCAAAAATAGTGTCAGCCTGGTAGGCAGTAGGGGCTATCGGCTGCTTTTGTTGTAATTCCGTGAGTTCTGCGTGGAGCCGCATATTTTCGCTCGCCAGATCGGCATTGACTTGCCGCAGCCGCATGTAATTACGGGCGGCATTGGACCAGTACAGCATTTGGGCCGCGTAGCGATTCGACGTATTAAAAAAACTGGCGCTCCAGTAATTACTGGTGTTGATAATGAAATAAAAACAGACTACTTCCAGCAACACAAACAGGATAAAATTGCGGCTACGGGCAATAAATGCAAAGAGTTCTTCCATGCACAGCAGAACGGAGGTTGGCGTGTGTTGTTAAACGGAGATAGGTTTGAGCCAAAGGCCCAAACCTATCCGGCTTGGTTCATTTTAGGATTTACTACCTGCTTAGCTAATCAGAACGGACTTGTACATGTCCAGGTTCTTGATTACCTCACCAGTTCCTTTCACCACGGCTTTGAGCGGGTCGTCGGCCACGTGGATCGGCAGCTTGGTTTTCGCTGCCAGCCGCTTGTCGAGGCCATGCAGCAACGCACCGCCACCCGTCAGGTGAATACCATTGGTGTAAATATCGGCAGACAATTCCGGCGGTGAAATCTCCAGCGCCTTCATCACTGCTTCTTCAATCTTTGAAATCGACTTATCCAGCGAATAGGCAATCTCGCTGTAGGTCACCTTAATTTCCTTCGGTATACCTGTCATCAGGTCACGACCGCGAATTTCGTAATCGGCCGGCGGATTATCAAGCTCCGGCAGGGCCGAACCAACTTCCATCTTAATCTGCTCGGCAGAGCGCTCACCGATAAGCAGGTTATGCTCCCGGCGCATGTAATCAACAATATCGCGCGTGAATACGTCACCAGCGATGCGAATCGACTGCTCGCAAACGATACCCGACAAGGCGATAACGGCAATTTCGGTAGTTCCCCCGCCGATATCGACAATCATGGTACCATTAGGCTGAGTAATATCAATACCGATACCAATCGCGGCTGCAATGGGCTCGTGTACCATATAAACCTCTTTTGCCCCAGCGTGTTCAGCGGAATCCTTCACGGCCCGCTTTTCTACTTCTGTAATGCCCGACGGGATGCAGATAACCATCCGGTGTGAGGGAGAAAACAGCCGGCTGCCCGTATCAATCATCTTGATCAGGCCACGAATCATCAATTCGGCCGCAGTAAAGTCGGCAATAACGCCGTCTTTAAGTGGTCGAATTGTTTTGATATTTTCATTGGTTTTTTCATGCATTTGCATCGCTTTATGACCAATAGCCAGTACTTTGCCGCTGGATTTGTCCATAGCGATGATAGAAGGCTCATCCACCACAATCCGGTCCTTGTGAATGATCAGGGTGTTGGCAGTACCCAGATCAATCGCAATGTCGCTCGTTAAAAAATTGAAAAGTCCCATTCTAGGCGTGTGCAAAAGAACGATTAATGTCTATCTTTCTAATAGGATGCAAAAATATGGATTATTAGCCACAAACCACGCTGTTGTCTTCAGTGATTTAACACTTTTTTAAGATGATAGTCAGTTGGTTTGTCATATCTAAGTCCTGCGAAACGCCTAAAAGCGTTACCTTTGTGTGACTATGGGAATACGTTCGGTTTTAAGCCGGCCGCTGGCGCGATGGGTGGTTCAGCGGCAGCAGGAGTGGATGTACCGGCCCGCCGAAACGCAGCAACGCTGGTTTCAGCACCTGGTTGGTCAGGCCCGCAATACGGAGTTCGGTGCCGACCATCGGTTCAGCGATATTCAGACGGTGGCAGACTTCCGGCAGGCGGTGCCTGTCCGTGACTACGAGGATCTAAAACCGTACATCGAGAAAGTTGTTGCTGGTGAGCCCGACATCCTGTGGACAGGCAAACCGTTGTACCTGGCCAAGACCTCGGGTACCACCTCGGGTACCAAATACATCCCGATTACCAAAGACTCCATCCCCAACCACATCAACTCGGCCCGCGATGCCCTGCTGAACTATATTTACGAGACAGGCAACGGCGACTTTCTGGATAAGAAACTGATTTTTCTGTCGGGCAGTCCGGAGCTGGACCAGAAGGGGGGCATTAACACCGGCCGCTTATCGGGTATCGTCAACCACCACGTACCGGCTTACCTGCGTACCAACCAGCTCCCGTCGTACGAAACCAACGTCATTGAGGATTGGGAAACCAAACTGGAGCGCATTATCGATGAAACGATAAACCAGCCGATGTCCCTGATCTCGGGGATACCGCCCTGGGTGCAGATGTACTTCGACCGGATTCAGGAGCGAACGGGTAAGAAAATCAAGGATGTGTTTCCCCACTTCTCGCTGTTTGTCTACGGGGGGGTCAATTTTGAGCCGTACCGCGCCAAGCTGTTCGAGACCATCGGTAAAAAGGTAGACTCCATTGAAACCTATCCGGCTTCCGAGGGTTTTATAGCCTACCAGGATACTCAGACGGAAGAGGGTCTGCTGCTGCTGCTCGACAGCGGAATTTTTTTCGAGTTTGTACCGGCGGAATCGTTTTTCGACGAGAACCCGCCCCGGCTGACGATTGATGAAGTGGAGTTAGGGAAAAACTACGCCGTAATCATCAACAACAATGCAGGCCTGTGGGGGTATTCAATCGGTGATACGGTAAAGTTTGTGTCCCGCGACCCGTATCGGCTGGTGGTGACGGGGCGAATCAAGCATTTTATCTCGGCCTTTGGTGAACACGTCATCGGCGAAGAAGTGGAGAAAGCCTTGCAGTACGCTATGGAGCGCCATCCGGAAACAGAGGTAGTGGAGTTTACCGTAGCTCCAATGGTGGCCCCTGCGGAGGGTTTACCGCATCATGAGTGGCTGATTGAGTTTGCTACGCCCCCGCATGAGGTATCTGCGTTTGTTCGTGAACTCGATTCGCGGCTAGCTGAACTAAACGTATATTACGACGACCTAATCTCAGGCAGTATTCTTCAACCGCTAAAACTAACGACGCTGCCGCGCGACACCTTCCGTAACTACATGAAATCGCTGGGTAAGCTGGGTGGGCAGAACAAGGTCCCGCGCCTGTCGAACGACCGGAAACTCGCCGAAGGACTGATGGCTATAGCGAAGCAATCACATGAATAAGAAACGCCATATCGCCATTCTTGGCTCCACCGGCTCTATTGGCACGCAGGCCATCGATGTCATCAAAGCGCATCCCGACGAATTTGAGGTAGAGGTCCTGACCGCGCACAACAATGCCGACTTGCTCATCGAACAGGCGGCCGATGTTAAGCCGAATGTGGTGGTTATCTGCAATGAAGACCTGTACGACCGGGTATTTGCCGCTCTCGACCCGCTCGGCATCAAAGTCTATGCCGGTAATAAGGCCGTAGCCTCAGTAGTGCAGATGGACAGCATTGATATGGTCCTGACCGCGATGGTGGGCTATGCCGGTCTGCTGCCGACGATCAAAGCCATTGAGGCCGGTAAGCATATTGCGCTGGCTAATAAAGAAACGCTGGTAGTGGCCGGTGAAATCATCACCCGGCTGGCGCAGGAGAAGGGGGTTAATATCTACCCCGTTGATTCCGAACACTCGGCTATCTTTCAGTGCCTGGTTGGAGAGTTTCACAACCCGATTGAGAAGATCATCCTGACCGCTTCGGGTGGTCCGTTCCGGGGCAAGACGCGGGAGTTTTTGCAGACGGTAACAAGAGAGCAGGCACTGAAGCACCCGAATTGGAGCATGGGGGCCAAGGTTACCATCGATTCGGCTACCCTGATGAACAAAGGGCTGGAAGTGATTGAAGCCAAATGGCTGTTTGCGCTTGAACCGGCGCAGATCGACGTCGTGGTGCATCCGCAGAGTATTATTCACTCGATGGTGCAGTTTGAGGATGGGAGCATAAAGGCGCAGATGGGCTTACCCGATATGCGGCTGCCGATACAGTTTGCGCTGGGGTATCCCAATAGACTAAAGTCCGATTTTCCGCGTTTCAATTTTATTGATTACCCAAAACTAACCTTCGAGCAGCCTGATCTCCAGACCTTCCGGAACCTGCAACTGGCCTACGATGCCCTGGCAAAGGGAGGTAACATGCCCTGCATCATTAATGCGGCCAACGAAATAGCCGTCGATGCCTTTCTGCACGACACCCTTGGTTTTCTGGAAATCTCCGACATAATTGAGGAATGTATGCTGAAAATCGACTACATTGGTCGCCCCGGTTACGAAGATTACGTGGAGACGGACAAAGAAACCCGGCGGGTTGCGAAGGAAAAAGTAAAAAGTTTTGTTTAAGTGATACAGGTGGTTTGACCTAAACAAACGTATCATGGATGCACTGATCTGGGGAGCCATAGCCGGAATTGTCATTACGCTGATCTTTATGTGGCTGAGGAACCGCAGATCGCCTTAAGTTGTAAATTCTTTATTTTCTAGTGTACTAAACCGAATGGAAATTTTAATAATGGCGGGGCAGCTCATTCTGGGGCTCTCCATCCTGGTGGGACTGCATGAACTGGGGCACTTACTGGCCGCCAAAATGTTTGGTATGCGGGTTGAGCAGTATTTCATTGGATTCCCGCCAAAAGTATTCAGCATTAAACGGGGCGAAACCGAA
Source organism: Nibrella saemangeumensis (assembly GCF_039541915.1). Taxonomy (NCBI): domain Bacteria; kingdom Pseudomonadati; phylum Bacteroidota; class Cytophagia; order Cytophagales; family Spirosomataceae; genus Nibrella; species Nibrella saemangeumensis. Next base: position 125,770 of record NZ_BAABHD010000002.1, on the reverse strand, counting down.
TACGGCTTAGGAGCGGTCCCCCTGGGTGGCTTTGTCAAAATCTCCGGTATGATTGACGAGTCACTTGATACCGAACAGATGAAAGCGCCCCCGAAGCCCTGGGAATTTCGCGCTAAACCGGCCTGGCAGCGGCTTGTCGTGATGCTGGGTGGAATTATTGTCAACATCATTACCGGTATCGTTGTTTTTGTGGCCCTTACCTACAAAAACGGTAATACCTTCCTGGCGGCCGAAGATGCTAAATACGGTATTGTTGCCTACGATCTGGCCCGCGAGATTGGGTTGCAAACGGGCGATAGAATTGTTAAGATCAACGGGAAACCCTTTTCGGATTTCTACGCCATCCGGAGTTCAGATGTGTTCCTGGGTAACAACAGTTATTACACGGTTGAACGGAATGGTCAGTTGGTGGATGTGTACATTCCTAATAACTTCATTGAAAAACTTTCTGATAAGAAGAGTGCCGGACCGTTTGTTGAGCCCATTCAGCCTTTTAAGGTAAAGGAACTGGCACCCGACCAACCGGCCGCCCGGGCAGGTCTCCGGAAAGACGACATCATCACCAGCGTCAATGGACGGCCGATTCGGTTTTATCATGAATTCCAGGATGCGGTAAAGCCATTAGCCGGCAAGCCCATCGTCCTGGGTGTTGAGCGGAATGGTAATCCGGTTACCCTGAACCTAACCGTTACGCCAGAGGGGACTATTGGGTTTTATCCTGAATTTCTGCTGAAATACACGACGCAGGAATATACATTTGGTGAGGCAGTGGTTGTCGGTACACAGCGGGCGTTTCAGGTAGTGTATGATAACATCAAGGGCTTCGGTAAGATCTTTCGGGGTGATGTGTCGGCCTCCAAAGCTATCAGCGGTCCGATCGGTATCGCGCAGAACCTGTTCGGTGGCGTTTGGGTTTGGGAGCGGTTCTGGGCTATTACCGGTCTGCTGTCGATGGCCCTGGCCTTTATGAACGCTTTGCCGATTCCGGCGCTGGATGGCGGCCACTCGGTGCTGCTGCTGTACGAAATTGTATCGGGCCGTAAACCGTCTGACCGGTTCCTGGAAGCTGCGCAGCGGGTAGGTATGGTCATCCTGCTCGGTCTGATGGCTTTTGCTATTTTCAATGACGTATTTAAAGCTGTGTTCTGACGTTGAAGAACCCTGTCATACTAACAATAGTGATCCTGTTGCTGGCTGGCTGCCTGAGTGGTAGCCGGCCACTTTTGCTTCATGACTTTCATACCAGTCTGACCCAGATGCAGTACAACGCCAAAGAGAAGACCTTTGAGATTAGTGTTCGTATTTTTACCGACGACTTTGAAACGGCATTGACGCAGGAAAATAATGGGCAGAAGGTCAAACTGACTGCTAATGACAACAATGATCTGCTGATTGAGAAATACATTAGGAAGCATTTTGCCATTATCACTCCCCAAAAGCAGCGGAAGCCGTTTCAATACCTGGGACATGAGCCGGAGGGAGACGCTAACTGGGTGTATCTGGAGATGCCTCATCCCGAGCCATTTAAGGGCGGAACGGTTCAGTACGATGTGTTGATGGAGCTTTTTAACGACCAGGTAAACCTGTTGAATCTACAGTACCAGGGCCAGAAAAAAACGCTGATGTTCCGGAAAAATCAGCCGGTGCAGGAAATCGCCCTCTAATAATAAATTTGTTTTCGAAAGCTCTCTCAATTAATTACTTTGCAGGACAACTCTGCCTCCAATTGGTTTATGTAGTACCGGCGCTGGCATAGTGCTTGCATTACATATTCCTCCTTACCCATAGCCGTTTTTTCGACCGACATAATTTGCAGAAAGCTGCCGTTTTGGCAGATACTTATATGAACTTAACCAACGAATTAGCCACTCGACTCTTATTGACTGACACTGATCTGGATGACCTGGTAGATGTACGACTGGGTGCGCCGGAAGATATAGATGATGATTATGAATTGCCGGCCGATCTGCCCATTCTGCCGGTTCGGAATACCGTCTTGTTTCCGGGTATGGTCATACCTGTTACCGTTGGCCGTCAGAAGTCTATCCGGCTGGTCAAAAAGGCGTACAAGGGTAATCGGATCATAGGGGTAGTGGCGCAACTGAACCAGCAAAAAGATGAACCGGCTCCCGATGATCTGTACCGTATGGGGACCGTCGCGTACATCATTAAGATGATTACTTTACCCGACGGTAACATTACGATCATTATTCAGGGCAAGAAGCGTTTTGAAATTCAGCAGATAACCCAGGAAGATCCTTACATGGCCGCGTCGGTGAAGCAGATTGATGACCACTTCCCCGGTGCCAACAAGAAAGAAGGTAAGGCGCTGCTTCAATCGGTAAAGGAGGCCGCCTATAAAATTCTGCGTTTGAACCCTGAGATTCCGCAGGAGGCTCGTATCGCCCTCGATAATATCGAGAGCCCGATGTTTTTGCTGCACTTCCTGTCGTCCAACATCAACGCCGAAGTGCAGGACAAACAGCGGTTGCTGGAGCTGCTCGACGGTGCCCAGCAGGCTACATTGCTCCTGGAGTATATGCTGCGCGAGGTGCAATTGCTGGAACTGAAACGGGAGATACAAACTAAAGCCAGTTCTGATATTGACCAGCAGCAGCGGGATTATTTCCTGCGCCAGCAGATCAAAGTGTTACAGGATGAACTGGGCATGGACAGCCCCGACCGCGACCTGGAGGAAATCCGGATTCGGGCGGATCACAAGCGCTGGTCAACCGAGACGCGGGCCCATTTCGATAAAGAACTTTCCAAGCTTCAGCGTATAAACCCCATGGCTCCGGAATACCCGGTGACGATGAACTACATCGAACTGATGGTTGATCTGCCCTGGAATGAATACACCAAAGACAACTTCGACCTGAAACGAGCGCAGAAGATTCTGGATGCCGATCACTTCGGGCTCGAAAAAGTAAAGGAGCGGATTATTGAATACCTGGCCGTTCTGAAAATGAAGAACGACATGAAGGCACCGATCCTTTGTCTGTACGGTCCTCCGGGTGTTGGTAAAACCTCGCTGGGGCGTTCCATTGCAAAAGCATTGGGCCGGAAATACAGCCGTATGGCATTAGGTGGCGTACACGATGAGGCTGAGATACGTGGTCACCGCAAGACCTATATTGGGGCTATGCCAGGCAAGATCGTGCAGAACATCCGGAAATGCGGCTCCTCGAATCCGGTGTTTATTCTGGATGAAATTGATAAGGTAAGTTCCGATTTTCGGGGAGATCCGTCGTCGGCTTTGCTGGAGGTACTCGATCCGGAGCAGAATTCAACATTCACTGATAACTATCTGGAAGTAGAGTACGACCTGTCGCGGGTGCTGTTTATTGCCACGGCCAACTCGCTCGATACCATTCACCCCGCCCTGCGTGACCGGATGGAGATCATCGATATCGCCGGCTACACGGTCGAGGAGAAGATTCAGATTGCCAAGAAATACCTGATTCCAAAGCAGCGGAAAGATCACGGCCTGAAGCCAAAAGATCTGACTATTGACGATAAAGCCATCCAGCGAATCATTGAAGGGTATACCCGTGAGTCCGGTGTACGGAACCTGGAACAGAAGATTGGTGCCTTGGTCCGGAAAGTAACCAAGGCTATTGCATTGGAAGAAGAGTACCCGCGGACGATCAAACCCGCTGATGTACAGAAGATGCTCGGGGCTGAGATTTTTGATAAAGACCTGTATTCGGACGATGACATTGCCGGTATGGTAACGGGCCTGGCCTGGACGCAGGTAGGCGGGGAGATCCTGATGATCGAATCCAGCCTGAGCCGGGGCAAAGGCGTACTGACCCTCTCAGGCCAGTTAGGTGAGGTAATGAAAGAATCCGCCATCACGGCGCTCTCGTACCTGAAAGCGCATGCCGAAGAGTTGGCTATTGACTATCGCATCTTCAGTTGTTATGATTTGCACGTGCATGTGCCGGCTGGAGCCGTGCCCAAAGATGGGCCCTCGGCCGGGATTACCATGCTAACCTCAATGGCTTCTATCTACACCCAGCGCAAGGTGCGGCCGTTCCTGGCGATGACGGGCGAGATTACCCTACGGGGTAAGGTGCTGCCGGTGGGTGGTATCAAGGAAAAGATTCTGGCGGCTAACCGGGCCGGGGTGAAAGAAATCATCCTGTGCAGCAAAAACCGGAAAGATGTGGAGGAGATCAATATGACCTATATTAAGGATCTCTCATTCCATTATGTCGATAATGTGGATCAGGTGCTGGAAATTGCTTTGCTGCCGCACAAGGTAAGCAAACCCATGCATTTTATCCTGCCCGAAGAGCGTGAGGTAGAGAAAGCTGCATACTAATTTTTTGACAGCCCACAACCGAGCCGGTTGTGGGCTGTTCCTTTCTTCCAGTTTGTTAAGTCATGCTTGAGTTCCAACGCTTATCGGCCGTCTACCAGGAGACGCTTCTGGGTGTAATTGCGCCCTTCTGGCTCAGGCATAGTGCTGATCAAACCTGCGGGGGATACTTTAATGTGCTGACAAATACCGGGGAGGCAATTGATGCCGACAAAACCATTGCGCTACAGGCCCAACAGGTATGGGCGTTTGCCACTCTCTACAAACAGGTCGATGCCAAAGCGACCTATCTGGAGCACGCCCTGCACGGTACCAACTTTCTCTCCAATTATGCCCACGATCACAAGCTAAACTGCTACAGCGTAGTGGACCGGCGCGGTCGTCCGGTGGCTCCGGCTGCGGATGTACTACCGGATTGTGCCGTAGCGCAGGCATATGTAAGGGTATTTGAGGCTACTGCTAACGATGAATGGGCGATGCTGGCCAAACAGACGCTTCAGAATCTGCTGAGACGGCGGCTGGCGGTACGAACTAAAAAGGCACAGGACCTCGGCGGTTTTCGGCAGTGGCAGCATCTGAGCGAACCGGTAGCGGTACTGAAAGTACTCCTCGATACTAAAGAACTGTTGAGCGAGGAGAGTTGGAAAGAAGCCATTGGTGATGTGTTGCACGAACTGCTGCACGAGTTTACGGACCGCCGTGCCGACCTGCTACGTGAATACGTATTACCGGAAGGATCGTTCAGTAACACACCTCAGGGGCGTCGGCTAAGCCCTGGCCTGACGTTTCAGGCGGTCGGTTGCCTGCTGGACCTGGCGCATCTAACCAATAACCGCAAGCTTTCCATGCAGGCGGTAGCCTGGAGCCTACGGCTGGCCGAGTGGGCCTGGGATGCTGCTTTGGGCGGTTTTGTGCAGTGGGTCGATATGAAGGATCAGCCGGTACTGGAGCCGACGGTAAATCACCGAATGGCCTGGATCCACCTGGAGGCTCTGGCCGCTTTTATCAAAGGCTACTTATACACGCACCATCCTGAATGCCCCAAATGGTTCAAGCGGGTACACGACTATACGTTCGCTAGCTTTGCCGATCCTGCTAACCAGGGCTGGTACCCGGCCGTTGATGCCAAAGGCCAGCCTGTGCTCCCTGCCAAAGCCACTCCTACCGAAGGTTGCTACCATCTGGTGAAGTGCCTGTATGAAACATGGCAGACGCTCGACCAGTGTGCATTACTACAGCCGGCCAGCCGGTATGCCCGTACCTACCGATAAGCCCGCTTTTCAAAACCTGGTGTCTTACGTTATATGGCATCACGGGTAAGCTGTATATTGCAAGCCCAACACCCCAGCGTTGCTGACATGACTACCCTCGAAAACGACTACCTCCGAATAGATATCCAATGGAAGGGAGCCGAACTGGCTTCCATTTACGACAAAACCACCGAAACTGAACACCTCTGGCAGGCGAATCCGGATGTTTGGCCCTGGCACGGCCCCAATTTGTTCCCAGTAGTCGGTGGCTGCCTGAACAACCAGATTGTAGTGGATGGTAATCGCTACCCTATGGAGCGCCACGGCTTTGCCCGCCATTCGACGTTTGACCTTACCGACTCATCGGAAACAGTCGCCCGGTTTTCACTACGAGCTAATGAATCTACCCTGGCAGCGTATCCCTATCAATTCAATTATGAAATCTGGTATGAGCTGGAAGACCGGCTGCTGAAGGTCGCTTACCGGGTGACTAATGAAGACGACCAGCCCATCTACTTTTCGGTAGGAGCCCATCCGGCGTTCAATGTGCCTTTCTATCCGGACGAAACCTACGAAGACTATTACCTGGAGTTTGAACTGGATGAGCCGCTGGAACGACACCTGCTTTCTAAAGAGGGCTTCTTCACCGGCGAAACCCAAGCGGTACATATACACAACCGACGGCTGCCGCTCACACAAGACCTGTTTGCTCAGGATGCGCTGGTATTTAAGAACCTGTCGAGCCGGCAGGTGACAATCCGGAGTATTAACCATGACCAGATCGTTTCGGTATCCTTTCTACCTTTCAATTACCTGGGTATCTGGGCCAAACCGGGTGCGCCGTTTGTGTGTATTGAGCCTTGGCTGGGTTGTGCCGATACTGAAGGCCGGTTGGTTGACATCCGGGAGAAAGAAGCCATTCAGCGGGTAGATCCGGGCCAGCTATTTGAAGCCGCTTTCATTGTCGGCATCAGTCCGCATGACGCCCAATAAAGGCCTAGTGACCTGTTGTTTGTTTACTAGCAAAATTGTCTATTTCATACCCTTATTTAACACCTTATTTTCATGAAACTACTAACCATTCTGTTATTCCTATTTCCTATGCTTGCCCAGGTTCAGGCTCAGCCCAAAGAAATACTTTACGTCGGTACCTACTCTACCCGTGGCAGCGAAGGCATCTATGTGTATTCGTTCGACCGGAAGACTGGAGCGCTGGAGCGACTTCAGGGTATCACACAAGGCAAAAGTCCTTCTTTTCTGGCGGTTCACCCTTCCGGCCGGTTTTTGTACGCCGTCAACGAAGGCGATCAGCAGGGGGAGAATAAGTCCGGCACCGTCAGCGCTTACCGCATCGATCCGGCCACCGGCAAGCTGACGTACATCAACCAGCAATCCTCCCACGGTGGTGCCCCCTGCCACATCAGCATCGACAAGACCGGTAAACTGGCTTTTATATCCAACTACAGCGGAGGCAGCCTTACCATGCTGCCCATAGCCGCCGATGGCTCATTAGGTACCGAAACGGACCATGTTCAGCATAACGGAAGCGGTGCCAATAAATCGCGTCAGGAGAAACCGCATGTTCACTCGGCCATTCTCTCACCCGACGAGCGTTTTGTTTACGTATCCGATCTTGGCACTGATAAGGTGTATATCTATGAAATCGACAAAGCGAAGGGGAAGCTGAAGCCGGCTCAGACACCGCATGTCTCCGTAGCTCCTGGTTCGGGGCCACGGCATTTTACCATTCACCCGAACGGGAAATATGCCTACCTGGTCGAAGAAATTATTTCAGCGGTAGCCAGTTTCTCGCGGGATAGCAAGACCGGAGCCCTGACGCTGATGCAGGATCAGGTAAAAGCGCTAAAAGACGAGTTTGATCCTAAAAATTCCGGTGCTGATATTCATACCGATCCTATGGGCCGGTACCTGTACGAATCCATCCGGGGCAAACATTTGCTGGCCATTTTCAGCATCGGCAACGACGGCAAAATTCAACTGATCGGTCAGCAGGATACCCAGGGCAAAACACCACGTAACTTTTTGGTCGATGACCGGGGCGAGTTTGTACTGGCCGCCAACCAGGACAGCGACAACGTCGTGGTGTTTAAATTGGAAGCCAAAACCGGTAAGCTGACCCCCACCGGAACAGAGATTAAGGTACCCGCCCCGGTGTGTCTGAAGATGCTGACGCTTAAATGATTGCTATTGTAAAAAGGTAAAATAATAAAAGCACCAAACCAAATTCTCCTTAGCTGGTTAAAATAGTGCAGTAACAACAAAAAGACACCCTCGGGACCTGGGTTGTAACGGGGTATGGTTTAACGGATTGAATGCACTACAATTATGGAAGGGAATGTTGCTTTTGTATTAGAACTACTGTTTATACTCTCGTTTTTTCTGCTGTGCGTGTGGTTGGCCGTGCGGTCAGACAATGAGACGAATGCGCAGCAGGTACTGGTTACAGCGCCTGTGCCGGCCTCGTATTTTGAGGAGGTAAAGCAGCGAAATGTGTCGCTGCTGGAGAAGGGTTATTACCTGCTGAAGCAGAAAGGGCAGATGCCAATAAGCTGGGTTCGCCGGCAGACGCTGATCCATATCAAAGCGTCGCGGGAACGGCAACTGGAACGCATCGAGCAGGATTATCGCATGAATCGCATCTCGGAAGCGCAGTACCTGGAGTTGATGGACCAGATCCTGGATTTGCTGAATCTGGAAAAGGCAACGCAGGCAGAAGAAGTGCTGGATTAACCGAAGCAGGAAAGGGCCCACAGCCACACCCGGCTGGCACCGTCTTTTCCTGCTTCGTTTCTTAGCAACTGCCCGTTTTTTGTTAACTGATCCAGCAACGCACCCTGGCTTTAGGGCTTCTTTTCGTAAAATTCTATTTTTGCCATATAAATCCGATAAATATGGCAGCGTTAAGCCCTAAAGAGTTGGCCCAGATGATTGCCAACGCCGAGCGAATTGAACAGAGCCGCGAAGAAGCGAATACCGTCGACGGCGAATACCACTACGACGATCGGCAGACGACCCAGCCCCCGTCGTTTCACCACCCCGAAATCCAATGGCTTTACAGCCACGGGTTTAATATACCTGAAGAAAAGCTACAAACGATACTCGCCCTGCCCCGTCCGACGCTAACCGAGGATCTGTCGAAAGTCATGCTGGACATCCTGTACCGGCTGAACTATTTTGGCGAGCAGGACTGGACCCCGGAAACCCACTCCTTTGCGTCTCATGCCCTGCTCCTGATGGCCGAACTGAAGGCCGGGGAATGTTTACCCGCTGTGCTTGAAACCCTGCGCCAGGATACAGACTTTCAGGAGTTCTGGTTTGCCGATTGGCTGGATGATACCTACGGGCGCTATTTTTGGAGTGTCGCAGACCGGCAATTTACGGTGCTTAGGAATTTCCTGATCGAACCCAATGTCAATACCTATGCCAAGGCCGTGGTCTCCAGTGCGTATTGCCAGTGGGCACTGGCCCAACCGGAGCGCCGGCAGATTGCGTTGGCCTGGTACAAAGAGGTGTTTGAATACCTGATCCGCCACGCCGACAATCCCGATTTGCTGGATACCGACCTGATGGGATTTCTGATTTCCGAGATAAGCGATTTACAGCTTCACGAATTACTTCCATTGGTGGCCGAAGCGTTCGAGCAGGGGCTGGTAACGGATATGATCGTGGGTAACTACGCCGACGTTGAGCAGAAAATGAATGATCCGGAGCCTGACGACCGGCGTTTTGCCTGGCGGACTTTAAAAGAGCAATACGCGTATCTGGACAATCCGCAACCCTATCATGAGGCTAAGCTAAAGGAACTCGACTCAAAGCTGGCGGCTGCCGCACCACCGGCGGTACCTAAGCTGGCAACGTCAACGCCCTTCTATGAATCCAGTGAACCATACCGGGTCGAACCGAAACTAGGGCGCAATGAAAAGGTATCGGTACGTTACAATGACGGTAAAGTAATCTACGATGTAAAGTACAAGAAAGTGGAAGCTGATCTGAACGCAGGTAAGTGTACGCTACTGTAAGGGCCGCTCAGTTTCTTGTGGACTCCTCCGGCACAATTCCCTGAGCGGTGGCATTAATGGTCTTTACCACATCTGCCAATTCTTTAGGTGGGGTGGTATGGTCGAAGAAGTTAGACTCATACGTTTTTTCTGCGGCCAGCACGGTAACCTGCGAGATGTAAGCGGCATCGACAGCAGAACGCTCGGTTCTGGTCTTAATAGAGGGCAGGTCGGCCAGCCTGATAGGGCGGAGGCTTTCCAGAAGTTGCTTCCATTGTTGCGGCTGCGTCTGGCGACTATAAACTTTGTCGTTGATAGTAACCTGCGTCTGTTTTTGCGTCACGGTGATTACTTTTCGGTAGCCGCGGGTATGTTCAGACAGCGTTACAGATTCTACCGAATCAGACAGATTCGTGCTGGAACAGGCTGCTGCAAGGAACATTAAAAGCAGAATGAATTTCATAAGGAAAGCGCTCGCGTACGAGGTGGGCTGGTTTATAGTAAAGCGTTTTGATAAAAGGGTTTCCTGGTACACCGGCCGCAAATATAGTCCTGACACGCGTTCTCTGAAATACAATTGACATTTTGCAATGTGCCAACTGGTTGCCGCCCGATCGACGGAACTTACTCGGAATTACTTCCCTCTTCTTTTATCCGGATGCGCCGTCGGTTCAGGCGGAACAGTCCCGGCCGGTTTTCCTCCGGCGTTTCATCGCCTAAAAGCAGGCCCCAGGGTTCGAGCCCTTCTACCCTGTCGAATATGGCTTTCATAATGGCGATGGCCGGAATGGACAGAAACATACCTGCTACGCCCGCCAGCGCTCCACCGACCAATACACCGATAATCGACACCAAGGCATTAATACGTACCTTGGAGGCTACAATAAGCGGTACCAGCAGGTTATTGTCGATAATCTGCACGACGATAAATACGCCTAATACCCCTAATAAGGTACCTACATCCTGATGGTTGATCAGTGTAACGGCTACGGCCATGAAGGTGGCAACAATGCCGCCAATGTAGGGAATCAGGTTCAGAATGGCTGCTACCACGCTCATCAGAATAGCATATTCTACGCCCAGCAGGAGTAACCCTATGGAGTTCAGAGCCGCAACGCTGGCAGTTTCGATCAGCAAACCAACCATGTAGCTCTGAATGATGCTCTTGACCTGACCCAGTACCTCCCTTACCCGTTTGAAATGCTGCTTAGCAAATAAGGCAATCAGAAAATTGAGCAGCATGGTCCGGTAATACAGTAGCAAAAAGACATAAAAGGGCATCAGTAGCAGCGTACCCAGCGGTCCGGTAATCATGCCCAGGGTTTCGGCCCCCTGTAGGCTTTCCAGGGTCTGGGCCTGGGCCTTTTTGAGGTACTGCTCCTGCTGACTATAAGTAAGGTTGTACTCCCGGCGAATCCAGCGCCGGACGTTGCGGTACACATCATTAAAACTTTGTTTAAGTCGGGGTAAATCGTCGGTAAATTCAGATAGCTGAACAGATAGCATAAAGGTAATACCGGCGACTACCGTAATTGCCAGGGCTACAGCCATAAGGATCGCCATGACTTTGTGCATCCCCCGACGAATAAACCAGTTTTCGACCGGGCGTAGCAGGACCGCCAGGAGACCTGATAGCGCCAGGGGTACCAGTATATCCTGCCCGAAGTAAATCGCTGCGGTAATGATGGCTAAGGAGAGTAAGGAGTGAGACAGGCGGTGGTAAAATGGTCTCGGCGTATCGGGTATCATAAAGCTGGCCTCTGATAAATAAAGGTGCAAATTAGAGTGTATTTGCCGGAATGTACGCAGCAGGGAAAAATACCTATTAACGGCAGGAAAGATAAAGGCTAAAAAAGCGTGTAGCCAGAAAAGCAACAGGGGCTGGAGAGGTGTCTGTCAGGTCAATAGCGGCACCGGTCCACCCATATCCGGGATTCGGTCAGATTAACGGGCGGGCGGGTCTCCGCCAGGCTAATTTTGTATAAAGATAATCAGCCACACAACCAGAAAATACCATGAAAACGCTAATCGCTCTTTTAGCTGGCCTGCTCGTTACGTCGCTGACTTACGGCGGGCAAACACCCGAAAAGACATTCTATTTCACTACATCTGATAGTACCCGGCTGTATGTTCGTATGGCCGGACAGGGTGAGCCCTGCCTGTTTCTGCACGGTGGTCCGGGTTCTACTAGCCACTACTTTGAGGCTTCCGGCGGGCACAACGTCGAAGCGTTCATGCGCATGATCTATATCGATCTGCGAGGGAGTGGCCGCTCGGGCAGTGCGCCTTCCGCAGACTATTCCATTGCCCGGCTGGAAAAAGATCTGGAAGAACTACGGCAGTATTTAGGCCTGGATAACTGGTCGGTGATGGGACACTCCTTTGCCGGCTTGCTGATGACCAACTATGGCGCACACCACAAGGCGCATGTGCGTTCAATGATTTACGTAAATACGACGCTTGACCTGCCCCGTTCAGCCGAAAGCTGGATCGACTTTGGCATCCGGGAGCTGAAAATTGCGGATACAAAGCCGTATAAAGATCCGGCGGTACCTGTCATGGAGCGGATGGGCCGCATCAGTCAGCAACTCGAAGAAAACAAAGTCTGGTATAAGCTGATGTTTAAAACCCCGCAGGCTAAAGCCCTGAGCGATTCGGTAAGCTTTAAAGCGATCCCCAATTTCAACGGCGAGTATGGCATGAAAGTGTGGGGTAATGGTGAGTACATGCAGGATATGACACCCCTGACGGCTCAGATTTCGGTACCGGTGCTGGTTATTGCCGGTGCGCAGGACTATGCCGTTGGCCCGACGCACTATACCGCTTTTCGCTTTCCCAAAGCACGGCTGGTGATCTATGAAGGTGGGCACGCGCCGTACCAGGAAAGCCCGGACTGGTTTATCGAAAACGTGCGGAAGTTTATCCGGAAGCAGCCGGTAGGCGTGTCCCTTTTGTGAGATAACCCAGGATTTAGCAACCCAAACCGGGTCGTATCTGGTTATAGAGGAAAAGGCAGCTATATGGAGGCAATGCAGGTACGTGCCCGGTTTCACGAATTGATAGACCGGATTGAAGATACCGACCGATTAAAAACGATATTTGACGCCTTGGCGGATGCCGATCAGCTACCTGCTGAAGTGACCGACGAGCTCATTGATGAGCAGCGGCAGCGGCTCGAACTTTCCCTGGAACAGGTAAAAACAGGCGAGGTAGTCAGGCACCAGGATGTTAAGAAAACGATCTCCCGATGGCTAAAATAATCTGGACTCGGGAGGCTACCCGGGAGCTACAGGCGCTCGTGACGTATCTCCGCAGTAACTGGTCGAAGGCCGTAGCCGAGGAATTTATCGGTACGCTGGATGATAAGCTGAAGCTGCTTCAGGAAATTCCCGATACGGGTGTAGCCTCCTACGAATATGACACGGTACGGCGGCTCCTGATCGCCCGCAACCGGGTGCTTTATTACCAGACAGCAGGAGACGCGATCTATATCCTGAACGTGTTCGACCTCCTCTCCGATCAGGAAGAGAACCCTTATTTCGATAGTTAAAAGCAGGGGCGGAACTATCGTAAAATTTCCGGCCCGATGTATGTGCTTCCACGTGGAAATTACTAGTTTTAGCGATGTTGCATAACTAACAAACTAGCCCGTGGATCACCAGAATAATTTCGCCCGCCTGGTAGGCGAAGTCACTACCGAACTCGCCCGCAAAGTAGAGGGTCAGATGAAAGCTACCGGTCTGCCGATCACCCCCGAGCAGTACCGGGTTATGGCGGTGCTGTGGACCAAAGACGGCATCTCCCAAATCGAACTGGCGGCCCGCAGTCGGCGCGATCGGGCCAGCACGACCCGTATTGTCGATTTGCTGGAAGAAAAGCGCCTGATCGCCCGGATTCCAGACCGAAACGACCGCCGTATCAATCTGGTTTACCTGACCAAGCAGGGCCGTGAACTGGAGAAGCCAGCCAGCGCCTGCGTCGAACGGTCCATCGCTGAATTGATGACTCCGCTGTCCCTGGATGACCAGTGGAACCTCACAATATTACTGCGAAAGATTCTGAAAGAAACAAAAAGCTAAAATAGTTATCATATTCTGTTGCTTATCCAACTGTTGGGACTGAAACAAATAAGTTGGGCTTTCCACGGTGGTTGTGTAAAGCGTTTGACGGTGAAAATTGATTTGTCTGGTGATCTGCGATGCAACATTTTGGCGCTTCTGGTATCTTTCCTGAAAGTCAGTGTTTCATCCCAATCTCACTGCCCATGAAAGCAGGTCTTGCTACTTTCCTGATCGCCATCCATTCACTGGCTTTAGGCCAATCGTCAGCGCCCGTAAACTCCGTCGACAGTAGCCGGGAGCCAGCCGTGAAATGGAAGCTGAAGACGCAGGGCCCGGTCATTGGGGCGCCGGTTATTCGGGAGAATACAGCGTATGTAGGTGGCCTCGACAGCACGCTATATGCCATCAACGTAAACACCGGAACGGCGATCTGGAAGGTTAAGCTAAACGGGGTCATTCGCTCTACCCCCTGCCTGGGAACGAACCAGCTTTACGTCATGGGGGGCGATGCGATTCTGCATGCGTTTGATCCAACCACGGGTAAGCGGCTGTGGCAGTTCCGGACGTTGGGCGGCATCCTGGGGGAGCGCAGGTACGACTTTGCGGACTACTTTCATTCGTCGCCCCGGTTGCATAACAACACCCTTTACGTTGGCTCCGGCGACGGTCGGGTCTATGCGCTGAAAGCCGACACGGGGGACCTGCTCTGGAGTTATCAGACCGGTGATATTGTGCACACCACGCCGGCCATCCAGAACGACCGACTGTTTGTTGGCTCGCTGGACGGCTACCTGTACGCACTGAACACACATACCGGGGCGCTAATCTGGAAGTTTAAATCAGTGGGGCATCGGTACTTTCCGAAGGGGGAGATGCAGGGCTTGCCGGTAGTGGGCAACGGGCTGGTATATATCGGCAGCCGGGATTATAACCTCTACGCCCTCGACGCCCAGGCCGGCTACGGACACTGGACAAAATCATTTCCGCTGGGCTGGGCCACCACGCTGACTGTGCGGGATTCAGTGTTGTACATCGGTACCTCCGACGACCGTCTGCTGGCGGCTGTGGATGGTCGGACCGGCAGAGAACTATGGCGTATAAATACTCAATTTAATATCTTCGGCGGGATGGCTTTTTCGGCGGCTACCGGCTACTTCGGTACGCTGATGGGCAAGGTATTCAGCATCGATCTGAAGACTGGCGCCGTCCGCTGGACATTCACCACGGACGGCTACCGGCAGAACCGCGATCGCTACTTTAAGCCGGATGATACCTTCCGGGCAGACATCGGTTCAATCATCCGCGTGCCCGAAGATTTCCTGCAACTGTACTACCGCATGGGGGCCATCTTCTCCGCCCCAACTCTTTCCGGAAAGCAGCTTTTCATCGGCAGCGCCGACGGTACGATCTACTGTTTGGAGGAGAAGTAGGAGCGGCTTCTACCTGACCCGGTTAAAGACAAACAGATCGTTGAAGGCCCACTTCCCCTCTTTCTGCTGTCCCCGCTGAATAACTAACTGGTCCGGTGAACGCTTCTCGTAAATAATCCGGATGGAGCCGTCTTCCTTCTCGAACAGGGCTCGGTCTTTGCCGGCTTCAATAAATTTATAGCGGTCTGAGACATCTTTCTCTTCGCGGCCTACCAGACCAGGGCCAAAGTGCTTCACCAGCACGATAGGACCACGGTCGGTCTGCTCAAAAACCAGCATCTCGTACATGGTGACTTTGTTGTCTCTCATCATGCGCATGAAGCCGCTGAGATTGTCGCCAACCGGCGCAATCCAGGCGGCCTCTATAGGACCGCCGTTGAAGGTCCCCAGCCAGCGGCCTTCCATAAAGGCAACATCGGCGAGCGAACCGGTTTTCATACTGGTCTGAGCGTAGCTGGTCAGGCTGGCGAAACAGCTAAGGAAACAGAGAAGCACCAGCGTGGTGCCGAAGCGGGAATTTTTCATAAAGTAGTAAGGGTTATAGTAAATCAGCCCGCAAGATACGGTATTCGGACGGATCGGAAGCAGGGATTAGGCCGGACGCTGGCAATAATAGGGGAGACGGTTAGCCGTTAAGAAAAAAGAGTGCCACTTTTTCTGTCATCCTGACCGGGTCGCGTAGACGCAGTCGGCCGGCCGGTGCCGAGGGATGACAAAAAAGCATTGAAGAAAGACGTTATGAAAAAATATCAAATCTGTCTGCTGCTCGCATTAGCCAGCGTAGGAGCCGTACCAAATGCATCGATAAACTACAAAGCGCCGACCGCGCTGGTGAAATACGCAGAATCACGAGGGGTAAAGTTTGAACGGATGAGTACCGACAGTGCCAGCCTGTACCAGCTCCTGTTTAAGCTCGCTTATGGCGTAAAGGATCAAACCTATTTTGACTATACCGACCGGAAGAATGTAGAAGAGCGACTGGACAATGCCCGCATCGCGTCGGCGCTGAGCCAGATTGCCCGGACGGGGAAATGGGAGCCGGCTGTAGCGCAGCTGGAACCGAAAAGTGGGGAATATCGGCTGCTGAGCCGAAGACTGGCCCAGATCTATACCAAACCAGGGGAACAAACTCGCTTGTTGACGATGTCGGTCAATGGCCACCGGCTTCTCAATCGGTTCAGTCACTACGACCGAATGCTCCACATCAATATACCCCAGGGCCGGTTAAATGTTATTGACAAAGGCTCGGAGGTACGGCTGAGCATGGCCGTAAAGGTAGGGAGTTCGGTTCGGCGGACACCGAGGTTCTATACCGCCGTCCGGCAGGTTAACTTGTTTCCGTACTGGACCGCCCCGGCTGGTGAGGTAAAGAGTTATCTGGATCAGATTCACGCCAACACGATAGGCCCAAAATACTTTGCTGCCCGTAAGAAAGACGGTCGGCGATTCGACTTCAGCGACAAATTATTCCGTAACATCTCCGTCAAGAAGTTCAACAAACGCTACTGGCTAAAGAGGGAGCCAGGGGCAGATAATCCGCTGGGGGTGGTCCGGATCAACTTCCACCAATCCTTCGAAGACATATACCTGCACGACACCAACGAGCGGAAAGCGTTCTGCGATTCACCTACTATGGCGAGTCACGGCTGTATCCGTCTGCAAAAGCCATTAACGCTGACTAATCTGCTGCTGGCTTCCCGGAGCGACTGGCGACCGCTCAAGTACGCTGATCACGGTTGTTATCAGGTCCCCGCAGCCGGGATAAAACCGGAGAACAAACCTTATCTGGTAAAAGGAGTCATTCCCGTGTTTGTAACGTACTTCCCGGCTTTCGGGAAAAACGGCGGAGTGGCTTACCGCGACGTTTATAAAAAGTTTACACAGCAGTAAAACAGCAGGGGTGGAGGAGCGGGTAGCTACCCGCTCCTCCACCCCTGCCGAATGGCTATTACTTTACGCCTGCACGGCCGAAGCATCTTCGACAAACGTCATCTGCAACGGAATACTCATTACCGGAATACGGGCGTGGCTGATTGTGTCTTCGGTAACACTGCCGAACAGCAGGTGCGACAGACCTCTGCGCTGGTGCGTACCCATGGCAATCAGACTTGCCTTTTGCTCACTGGCAAAATTTAAAATAGCTTCCTCTTCGTTGAAGATGCTCTCTTTGGCTGTATACACCCCCGCCAGTGTCAATCCAGCCTCTTCGGCCAGTTCGTAGGCACGGGCTTCAATAGCTCCGTCGTCGGGCAGATCGGCCGGGTTGTTCAGATACAGCAGATATACTTCGTTTTCGCAGATCCGCTGAAAATCGGCCAGGAACTGGAAGGACACGACCTGATCGTCCTTCAGCGTAGACGGGAAGACCACCGTGAAGAAGTTGGTGCTGTCGACGTGCAGCGGAATAGTCAGTATGGGGCAGGACGCCCGACGGATCACCTTCTGGGTGTTAGAGCCCACCATAAACTCATCTGAGCCGGTAGCGCCCAGGGTACCCATCACAACCAGATCGGCTCCTTCTTCCTGAATGACCGTATCCAGCACATCGACCAGCGTGCCTACCCGGATAGCAGTGCGGATTGGAATGCCGGCAAAGGCCGAATCGTTGGTTACCTCATTCAGGATTTTATCGAAGCGTTCGTTGACTTTTTCTTCGTAAATTTCTGCTACGCTCTTTTCGAATTCATAATACTCGATCAGCGGAGTGGTATAGGCCATGATATCATTGGCGTGCAGCAGCACGAGTTCGCTGCCGGATTTGCGGGCTAAAGAAGCGGCTGCGCGGAGGGCCTCGCCGGCATGCGCTGAGAAATCAGTAGGGACCAGAATCGTTTTCATGGAAATAGCTCTTGGTTGTTATCAGAATATGACACAAAGCTACCCCGCGATTTCCGCCCCGGCCCTAACCGTAGTTAGCTGATAAACTGACTTTTGTCAAGTAATAAAAACCTATTTGGTTAAACTGCTATCCACTACTTTATAAATAACTCCATCTGCTTTAGTGAACAGATACAGCTCCTGATTCAGACCCTGTCCAAACCGGAGGTCTGTTTTCTTACTGCCACTGAGCGTTCGGAAATCCGTTACGGCTCCGTTTAGCTGGATGTCCAGTTCCTGCACGGGAGCCTGGTCGCCAAGTTTTAGCTGGCGGCTATCGACGTAGAAGACGCGGCCGTTTACGATGTCGCCGAAGATGTATTTGCCGGTAAGTTCGGGAATGGCGGTGCCGGTGTAGACAAAGCCGCCGGAAATGGCGTTGCCTTCATCGTGATCGTACTCGGCAACGGGGTAGGTGTACTGACGTTTCTCCTGGGGTAGCGCGTATACCTGCGCCATTTTGCCCCGGTGGTTGATGACAAACGTACCTTCCCGTTCCGGCCAGCCGTAGTCGGCTCCGGCTACGCCGATGTTAAGCTCTTCGGCATTGGCGTGGCCGATGTCGGTAATCAGCATCTTGCCGTCGGGTGTCCAGCAGATGCGGTTGGGGTTGCGGAAACCCCGGCAGAATACCTCCTTCTTGACCGCCGGGTTGGTGCTTTTGGCATACGGGTTGTTGGCCGGTATGCCGTAGCGGCCGTTGCGGCTGTTGGTGCCACGCGGGTCTATCCGCAGGACGGAACTCCAGATCTTGGTGTTGTCGTTGCAGATAAAATAAAAGCCGTTTTCGGAAGCTCCGCCATCGCCTATACCAATGTACAGCAATCCGTAGTCCGGGCTGCCGGGCTTCGCCAATGGGTTGAAGGTTATTTCCTGCATTCCGTGGATGGGTGATACCATGTTAACCCGAAACAACTCCCGGCCAGTGCCTTTGAAATCGGAGCTAGTCGGGTCGGTCATCTTCCATTCGGTAACTACCCACTGCAGGGTTATCTTGATGGAGTCGGGATATGCAAAATCGGCCGGGGCCGCATTGGCTTTTTCGGTATGGGTGGTGTAGAGCAAGCCATTCTGGTAAAATTCGGGGTGGAAGGCAAAACTGCCGAAGCCCGTAGCCAGTCCGGGTTTATTGATGAAGCCGGCACGCTCCTTATTCATGTCCATGAAGATTTCCAGTTTATCAGCCACCATCTCGTATAGTTGCCCCCGATGGTCGACAATAAACTGCCGGTCTTTTTGACCTTTAACACCGGGTAATACCCTCATTTGGGTAATACGGGCCAGAGGTACCTGGTTGGCGGTGGCCGGTGCCGTGGTTACTTTCTCCAGACTGAGCTGCAGGCCGGACTTTTGAATTTTGGTTGGAATTGGGTCCTTCAATGCATCCCCCAGCATTTTATCCGTTTCTGGGCTGGCTGCGCTTTTCTGCCGGCTGTGGATAAACGACATCAGCGCCTGCAGGTCGGTATCGCTCAGGCTGGTGAACGCCGGCATGTATTGCTGGTACTCCTTGTACAACTTAGTCGCACGGGCGTCGCCACTGGCAATAACGGCCGGGGCATTATGGATAAACTTCTTTAGCCACTGGGGTGATACCTCGGCCGTTACCTGCGCCAGGTTCGGACCAATCCCTTTTTGCAGGAAGTTATGGCAGGCTGAGCAGTTCTGCTGAAACAACTGCTGCCCTTTGGCAATTACCTGCTTATCGGTAGCATATGCATTTTGTGCTTGTCCAAGGGCTTGTGTTCCGGATATAGCTGTATAGAGTCCAATGATAATCGTAATTAAGAATACCTGTCTACTTATTGAGATAAACCGCACTTCATTTGTTTTCATGCTACACTTAAATTGCCGTTGTGTTACTTACACCTGACTGGTTACCCTGAAAATCGACAGCCCGTATGGTTACTTTGCTTCCTTTCTGCCGGCTTGCATCGGGTACCGAGAAGCTCGTCAGCGGGGTGAATCCAATTTTTTTGCCGTTCTGGTAAATGGTATAGCCGATCAGGTTGCGGTTGTCAGTCGATTTGTCCCAGGTTACCTGTACGGCATTATTTGCTACGCTGGCCTTTACGTTTTTAGGCGCAGTTGGCGGGGTGGTATCCGGCCGCAGCCGTTGCACTACACTGAAGAGCGATCGGAACTGGTGATAAGATGCTTTCCAGATCTGGCCTTTTAATCCGGTTTTGTGCTTCGGTTCCTTATCGATCCCCCCCTGAAACCACTCGCCATGCTCGTGGTCGATTACGTACTTGTTGATGTAGTCCCACTGCTTCTGGAAGCGGCTGAAATAATCGAGCGGGTCGTTGGGGTACAAATCAGCCATCATCAGCAGCGTATTCAGGCCTTCGGCCTGCGCCCACCAGTTTTTGCCCTCGCGGATAATGGTTATATCGTCTTTGCCTTTGAAGTAGTACCCGCCGTCGTAGATGCCGCCAACGCCGGGATCAAAGCCGGTTCGGATGGTATGGTCCGCCATCTTTTTGGCGATCTGCATGGTTTTGGCATCGTGTTCCAGCCCCAGCACGTGCGAGGCTTCCAGCAACAGGAACGCCGTTTCGATGTCGTGCCCGAAGGATACCTCGTCGATGTGGTAGTAGTGCTTCCGGATTTCTTCCTCAGATTCATCGCGGAAGGAGATCGGCTTCCAGTCGGGTGTCAGGAACAGCGTCAGGTAACCTTTAGGCGTCACAATGACATCGCGGATTAGCACCATCATTTCCTGCAGGCGTTCGCGCACCAGCGGATCGGGCCATACCTGGTAGAGCTCGGCGAAGGCTTCCAGCAGGTGGATGGAGCTGTTCTGGTCTTTGTAACCTACGGTTGAGGTCACCGGCGTGTCGGCGGTGCGCTTGACCGGGGTGCCATCTTCGGCCAGATCCTGAAAGTAGCCTTTTAGGGTAGGGTCGTGGCTATGGTTTTCCAGCCACATAAAGGTTTTTTTCGCCAGGTTCAATGCACTGGTGTCGCCGGAGGACTGGTAGTAAGCCGCCAGCCCGTAGATAGCAAACGCGTTTCCGTAGGCTGTTTTTTGTAAGGAGCCGTTCGATCCCCGTTTGGCGTTGCCCTGCCGGTCGACCAGCGTGTAGAAGCCGCCATGTGTCTTGTCCCACATTTTATCGCGCAGGAACAGGTAACCGTGTCGGGCGCTGCTGAGGCAATGCGTTACCTCCGGGTACAACTGGGCCGCTTTGGCGTTGGACCAGATGTGGCGGGCCTGCGTCACAATCATCTTGTCCTGGGTGCCGGTCGGTTTCCAATCATACGTAAAGGTGCTGAGGAAGCCGCCGTATTCGGTATCAACCGCCTGTGGATACCACTTATTCAATAGCTCCGTTTTAATCGACTTCTCGATGTCGCCGGCCAGTTTGGCTTTTACCGCCGGGTCGGGTGTCTGATGGACTGAGGTATAGGACAGTAGCAGCCGGATCGACAATCCGGCCGTTACCAGGAAAGCAAGCGTTAACGTTTTCCGTTTCATGGGTAAGGGCAATTATGGAATAAAGGCAAAAGGAGGTGCCCGGTTACTGTCTCCGGTACGAAGCGAAACAGGTTTAGGGATTTACAATTTCAATTTATGATTGTACTTTTCCGGCAAGTTAGCAAATATACCCAATGCTCTCATCCGGAAGATATATGGTAAACCCCATCGCTACTCCACCCGCCACCGGTTCGGCCCGGCAGGCTGCACCTACCAGAATTGCTTCTATCGACATTATGCGAGCCATCACCATGGTATTCATGATATTTGTCAATGACCTGTGGTCGCTGACGGGTATCCCCACCTGGCTGGAGCATGTACCCGCTCAGGCCGACGGGCTGGGTTTCGCCGATACCATCTTTCCGGCTTTCCTGTTTATTGTGGGTATGTCGATACCCTTTGCCGTGAGCGCCCGGCGGCAGAAGGGCGACAATACCTTTCAGTTGCTGCGCCATATTGCGGGCCGGACGCTGGCCCTACTGGTCATGGGCTTGTTTCTGGTGAACGGCGAGAATATCAACGCCGAGGCTACCGGTATGGAGCGGGTGGTGTGGTATTCTTTATCGTGCCTGGCGTTTATCCTGATCTGGAATGCATACCCGAAGACGGCTAATGCGTGGATTGTCCGGCTCGCGCAGTTGGCCGGCATCGGCATCCTGCTCACCCTGGCGGTTATATACCGGGGCGGAGAGGGCGACGCTGTCAACCGCTTTTCTACGTATTGGTGGGGTATTCTGGGCCTTATCGGCTGGTCGTATCTGGTGGGAGCGCTGAGCTATACGGTCAGTCGGGGGAAATTCGCTCCACTTTTGATAATCTGGCTGGTATTCTGTGCGCTGAGTATGATCGCCAGCGCGCAACTGATTCCCAAAGACAGTTTCTTAAAACTACTGCCAAACGCCATTATCGGCGGCACGTTACCGGCCTTCACGCTGGGCGGCATCCTCACCACACTCATCTTCCAGTACTACCGGAAGCAGACCAACAATCGTGCTTTAATGCTGGTGTTAGGGGCCATCGCGGCCGTACTGCTCCTGCTGGGTTTTTATACCCGCACCTTCTGGGACATCTCCAAAATCAGGTCCACTCCGCCGTGGCTGTTCCTGTGCAGTGCGTTTACCATCCTGGCCTTTATGGCCGTGTACTGGCTGGCTGATCTGCGCGGTAAATCGCCCTGGTTCAACGTCATTAAACCGGGCGGGACAGACACGCTCCTGTGCTACCTGATGCCCTATTTTGCCTACGCCATTGTGGTGCTGGCGGATCTTAGCCTGCCCGCATTCCTGCTCACCGGCGTTGTCGGGCTATTAAAATCGCTGGTGTTTGCTTTGCTATGCGTATGGGTAGCGGGCGTTCTCAGTAGAAATGGTATCCGGCTGAAGTTATAGAAATGAACGGGAGGGAAAGCAAAAACCTTCACAAGCTATACAGGTTTACAGTAACAGCATCGTCTCCAGGGTGGTGCAAACGCGTTATGGAAAAGTCTCCAAATAATAGTGCCAAACCCAGCAACCCGGCCGAGCAGCATGTGGCGAATGAGCCTAAAAGCGGTGAACGCCCCGGCCAGGGTACGGAGCGAACCAACGACCATTACGACCCGGCCGGTAAGCCGGATACCGATACCCGGATTTTCCCCGCCCCCGATACTGTGAATGCCAAATATAAGTTTTCTGTACTGGCCCAGCCACCCGAGGAATTTACGGGCCTGACGTTGGGTAAACCCGCCAGCGTGGCTGCCGGTGTACCTGCCGTGCTGAAATCCATGGCCTTTTCCTGGGGTGAAGCCGGTGTCAGCCGGGGTACCCACGCCTTATTGAAACTCAACCAGAAAGATGGATTCGACTGCTCATCCTGCGCCTGGCCCGATCCCGACCGGGACCGGGCGATTGCCGAGTTCTGCGAAAACGGCGCTAAAGCCACTGCCTCCGATGCCGACACCCGCCGGGCCGGCCCGGATTTCTTTGCGAAGCACAGCGTGGTGGACTTATCGCACATGACCGACCGAGACCTGAATAACGCCGGTCGCCTGACGCACCCACTGGTTCTTCGTAAGGGCGATACCCATTACCGCCCCATTGCCTGGTCCGATGCGTTTCGGTTGATCGCCGATGAACTGAACGCGCTGGCCTCGCCCGACGAAGCTATCTTTTACACCTCGGGCAAGGTACCCAATGAACCGGCATTTCTGTACCAGCTTTTTGTGCGGCAGTTCGGCACCAACAACCTGCCCGACTGCTCCAATATGTGTCACGAAAGCAGCGGTTCGGCCCTCAGTCCCACCCTTGGCTTAGGTAAAGGATCGGTAACGCTGAACGATATTCACGATGCGGAAGTGATTCTGATTATGGGGCAAAACCCCGGCACCAATCACCCCCGGATGCTGACGGCGCTGCAACACGCCAAACATAATGGAGCTAAAATCATTGCCGTTAATCCATTGCGGGAAGCCGGTCTGGACCACTTCAAAAACCCGCAGGACTTTCTAAACCCCGTCAAGGCGGTGGGTACACTGCTGGGGAGAGGGACCAAAATTACCGACCTGTACCTACAGGTAAAGGTAAACGGCGACATGGCCGTGCTGCGGGGGATCCTGAAGCACCTGCTGGCAGCTGAGGAGCAGAATCCCGGCACGGTGGTTGACCATGCGTTTATCAACCAATATACGACCACCTACGAAGCTTTTCTGACCAATATCCGGAACACAAGCTGGGAGGATATTGAGGAGATAAGCGGCTTGTCGCGGGAGCAGTTGCGGGAAGCCGCCAACCTGATGGCAACCAAACAGAAGATCATCACCTGCTGGGCCATGGGCCTCACGCAGCAGAAAAACGGGGTGATGACCATTCAGGAGATCGTCAACCTGCACTTGCTGAAAGGAGCCATCGGTATACCCGGCGCGGGTGTTTGTCCGGTGCGTGGCCACTCCAACGTGCAGGGCGACCGGACGATGGGTATCTGGGAGCGTCCGCACAAAGAATTTCTGGATGCACTGGAAAAAGAGTTTAACTTTCAGCCGCCCCGCGACCATGGCCTGGATACGGTGGAGACCATCAAAGCCATGTACGAAGGGAAAACCAAGGTCTTCATGAGTCTGGGCGGCAACTTTCTGTCGGCTTCGCCCGATACGGAGTTTGTGGCTGAGGGAATGCGGAAGCAACGGCTGACGGTATTCATCAGCACCAAACTCAATCGCGGGCATCTGGTAACCGGCGAAACATCCCTAATGCTGCCGACGCTGGCCCACCTGGATATTGATACACAGGCGTCGGGGCAGCAGTTTACCTCCTGCGAAAACTCAATGGGTGTGGTCAGCCAGAACAAAGGCGTGCTGAAACCGCTGGAGGGTGAAATGAGGAGCGAAGTGGCCATTGTTTCCGGTATCGCCATGGCGACCTTAGGTACCCGCAGCACAGTCGACTGGCAAGGATTTGTGGATAATTACGACCGTATCCGCGAGGTCATCGCCCGTGTCATCCCCGGTTTCGATAAGTTTAACCAAAAGATCCGTCAGCTCGGCGGCTTCTACCTGCCCAACGGCCCCCGCGAACGTAACTTCACCACGGAAAACGGTAAGGCGAACTTTACGGTGACGGAGATGAAGAAGCACGAACTGGAGCCCGGCCAACTGGTGCTAATGACCATCCGCAGCCACGACCAGTTCAACACCACCGTCTACGACTACAATGACCGCTACCGGGGTGTCTACGGCGAACGGCGAGTAATCTTCATGAACGCTCAGGACATGCAGGAACGGGGCATTGGAGAGAAGCAACTGGTAAACATCACCAGCCACTTTGAGGGTCAGCAGCGGAAGCTGGAGAAATTCATTGCCATACCGTACGACATTCCAAAAGGCAATACGGCTGCTTATTACCCGGAAGCCAATCCGTTGGTGCCCATTGCCAGCGTTGCCCACATCAGTAATACGCCTACATCAAAGTTTATAATCATTACGGTAGAGCCGGTGGCCGGAGCATTTGCGTAAAAGCGGACGAGATTACGCTATCTGAGTAGATTTTTGTTGCCGCTACCTCTTCGTAATAGAATACCCTACCCCTAACTTCATGAAAACGAATCGCCGGGAATTTCTGAAATACCTGGGCCTGGGTGCTGCCGGCCTGGGCATAGCCACAACGTTACCAGATTTAGCCTGGTCCCGACCAGTAGCCAGGCTCGTCCGCAGTACGCCGGAAGCTGAGGGTATAGCCTCCTCCGATATTCTGGCGCTGGTTGAGTCGCTGGAAGAGAACAATGCCGGCCTCCACAGCCTGATGATTGTCCGCCACGGAAAGGTGGTAGCCGAAGGCTGGTGGGCACCGTACGCACCGGAACTGAAACATACGCTCTATTCGCTGAGCAAGAGCTTTACGTCAACGGCTATTGGTCTGGCGGTAAACGAGAACCTACTGAAGGTAGAAGACCGGGTTATTTCCTTCTTCCCCAGCGATACGCCCGAAAAGGTTGGACCCAATCTGGCTGCAATGCGCATCAAGGATTTACTGACCATGTCGACCGGTCATGACAAAGACACCACCGGCGCGATGAGAGCCAGCGATACCTGGATAAAGAATTTTCTAGCCCTGCCGGTCGATCATCAGCCGGGAACTCATTTTGTCTACAACAGCGGGGCTACGTTCATGCTCTCGGCAATTCTGCAAAAGATAACCGGTCAGACGGTATTACAATACCTGACACCTCGCTTATTTGAGCCGCTGAACATTGTAGGCGCTACCTGGGATGTTAATCCGCAGGGGATTAATACCGGCGGTTGGGGACTCAGCCTAAAGACGGAGGACATCGCCAAATTCGGACAGTTGTATTTGCAGAAAGGCCGCTGGAGTGGGAAGCAACTCGTGCCGGAGGCCTGGGTCAGCGAAGCTACCTCCTTTCAGGTGCAATCCGGCACGCCAGGTACCGGAGCCAGCAAGCCAAATCCGGAGAGTGACTGGAGCCAGGGGTATGGCTATCAGTTCTGGCGGTGCCGGCACAACAGCTATCGGGGCGATGGTGCTTACGGACAATACTGCGTGGTAATGCCCGAGCAGGATGCAGTAGTTGCCATTACGAGCGAAACAGCCAATATGCAGTCAACGCTCAACCAGATCTGGACTATTCTGTTACCGGCTATGAAAGCGGGCGCTTTACCGCAAAATAGTACGGCACAGGCTCAGTTGAAACAGAAGATCACTTCGCTGATAATGCCGCTGTCCACTCAGCCGGCAGCATCCTCGTTACAGTCGGCCGTGTCGGGCAAGACATTCCGGCTGGAACCCAACGACCTGAAGATCCAGACCGTATCGCTGACTTTCGACAAAAATACGTGTCTATTTAAAGTACAGGACGAAACCGGCATACACGCCATTACGGCCGGTATTGGCCGGTGGACAGATGGCAGGACTACCATGCCCGGCACTCCGCCGAATCTGGTCCCTAGTCCCAAAAAGCCGGGAACATCCAGCCGCGTAGCCGCCAGTGGGGCCTGGACGGATGAGAATACATTTGTGATGACATGGCGGTTCACCGAAACCCCGCATTCCGACACGGTAACCTGTCGTTTTGGGCAGGATGGCATACAGATTGAATTCCTGAATAGCATCACTGCCATGTCTAAAGGGCAGAAGGACAAACGACCCGTACTCCAGGGCCGTAGAGCGGTTTAAGTCATCCTCTGTTCGTCCGCGCTTGTATTGCGGACGAACAGAGAACAGGCAGAGAATTAAGCTTCCACTCGTTTTGTTGCTACCCGGTACAGTACCAGCGCCAGGGCCGCAAACATCAAAGCACCCAGCAGGTGATAACCGCCTTCGCCTAAAGCACTGGCTAAGGCCGGTTCCAGGGAAATGCTGGCCAGGGCGTTGTAGACATTGTCGTTAACCGATAGCAGGGCAATCAATACGCCCGCCAGCGCGCCCCCCGCAACCAGACCGGTGGCAAACAGGTTGCCGCGACCCAGATCGGCATCTTCCTCCACGATGTTCTTCCGCTTGGCGTTCCAGTCTACAGCCGCTTTGACACATCCGCCCACGAAGATAGGCAGGGTAGTCGAGAGGGGTAGGTAAAGGCCAACGGCAAACGCCAGCGCACTAATGCCCATTAATTCGATGACTAAGGCGAAAAAGGCACCGACCAGCACAAACTGCCAGTCGAGGTTAAACGACAGAAGACCTTTGATGAGCGTAGCCATCAGCGTACCTTGCGGAGCCGGAAATTTATCGCTGCCAATGGCGTGGGTAATGCCCTGCGCCACCAGGTCGGGCGTGGGTGTGTCGAGTACCTTAACGGTTGCGCCAATGGCCAGCGACGAGACAATAACACCGACAAACAGGGCCATCTGCTGGTACTTGGGTGTAGCGCCCACCAGATAACCGGTTTTCAAATCCTGCGAGGTAGCCCCGGCGGTGGCGGCTGCAATACAGATCATCCCACCCACGACCAGCACGGCCGGTTCGTAGAACTTACCGGTTAATCCCATGCCAATAAACACCAGCGCGGTACCCATAATGGTGGCAATGGTCATGCCCGATACCGGCGAGGAACTGGACCCAATCAGGCCCACAATCCGGCTGGCTACCGTTACGAAGAAAAAGCCGAAGACAATAACCAGCACGCCGATAAGTAGCTTCGTCAGCAGCGAATCACCCGGAATTTGGGGTAGTATAACCATCAGCGCTACCAGCACCAGGCTGCCAATCACTACCACGCGTATCGACAAATCCTGCTCCGTCCGCCGGACACCGCCCTCAACGCCGACCTGCTGCACTTTGCCAAAGCTGCTTTTGAAAGAGGAGACGATGGTCGGTATGGTTTTCAGCAGCGTCATAAAACCGCCGGCCGTTACGGCACCTGCCCCAATTTGCCGGATGTAGGCCCGGTAAATCGCCGATGCGGTATCGGTAAACGTACGGGTTGCCGGGTTCCAGCCACCGGGGCCGCCGGCCGTTTCCAGGTTGGTGAGGTAGCCGAACTTAATCAACTGCTGGGCAATTACATCGCCCGGCACCAGCGATGCTAACAACGGAATGAGCGCCAGCCACGCCAGGATACCGCCACCGACCAGCACCGCTGAGATGCGGAAACCAATAATATACCCCACGCCCAGGTACTCCGGCGTAATCTCACCGTTGACGGTCGCCGACGGAAAATACCGGTTGGCCTGGTTGGTAGCCCAGGTAGGGACCTCGGCAATGAAGTGTAAGACTTTTTGAAGTACAGCGTACGCCAGCGCGAAGCCTAGACCCTGGTAGGCGGTTTTGGCAAAGTTTCCGCCCCGGTCGCCGGCAATCAGCACCGAGCCGCAGGCCGTTCCCTCCGGATAAGGAAGGACGCCATGCTCCTGCACGATCAGCGCCCGGCGCAGCGGAATCATCATCAATGTGCCGAGCAGTCCGCCCAGAATGGCCAGTGTGAGAATGGTCCAGTAGTTAAAAAACTCCGCACCGACGCTCTGCCCGTTTTCGGCCTGCGTCAGGAACAGAAAGCCGGGAAGGGTAAAGACCACCCCCGACGCGATGGATTCGCCCGCCGAGCCGGTGGTCTGGATAATGTTATTTTCGAGAATGGTTGTTTTCAGAAACCGCTGCCCCAGCGAAATCGCCAGCACCGCAATGGGAATGGAAGCCGATACCGACAAACCGGCTTTCAGCGACAGGTACACCGTGGCGGCCCCGAACAATACGCCGAACAGCGCGCCCGTAATGACCGCCTTCAGGGTGAACTCGGCCGGGGATTGGGAGGGAGAGACGTAGGGCTTAAATTCCGTAACAGTCTTTGTTTCCATGTTGGGAGAAGGGGTCAAACAGCAAATTTTGAGGGTAATGTACTCAATTATTTTTTACGTGTCGCTTTCCTCTCTGCTTCCTTAGCGGCCAGCAGATAAATGAGTGATGCCGTGCCGTCCATGGTCGGTTCGTTGGTGCTGTAGTCGCCGTAATCGTCGTGGTAAACAACCAGGTCGCTCTGGAATTCAGCGTATTCATCAGGGTCTTTTAGGGTAATGCCAATCAGGTTTTTATAAATACTGCCGAGAACGGGACCGTCGACTAAGCCCCCATCAATCGGGTAGTTTTTCAGGTGGGTAAAGGCCGAATGGGGATCAACGGGTGTGTCGCCCCAGCTTGGGAGGCCATATACAAAACTGGTACCCCATGGATTGCAGCCAAATAGCCAGTCGAAGCAGGCCTGCTCCAGTTGGGCGTATTGGGTATCGCCGGTTAACTTGCGGTACCAGTAGCATTGAATGGCGAAGGAGGTGGTCAGGTTATTGCTGCACCAGATAAATGGTATAGCACGGTGAAACGCATTGGTTTTCGCTTTCTGCCAGATTGTTTCGATACCTGCTTTGTAATAGTTAATGATTGGCCGGCGCTGGCTGGTAGTAAGCTGCTTCGCCAGTTCGTAATGGCCTACGTTGATAAACGGATACCACTGGTAATGGCGGGCCGTATCGTTTTTGATCCACGACGTCACCGGCTCCTGACGGGCGTAAGCCACCGCTTTAGCTAGATAATCACCCTGGGGTTGACCCATAGCTTTAGCCAGGTTGTGGAGTTCCACACTGGCCAGTTCCATATCGTCGGTCCAGTTATCTTCTTCATAAAAGTACGGAGCCCGGCCGGGGGCAGTCTGGCAGGCACCCGGCTTCTGAAGACCAAGCACATAGGCCGTTTGGGCACGGTGCTGTAGTTGATTGGCATAAGCCGGATCACGTTGCCGCAGCAGTTGATACCCCAGCGCGAAGGCACTGCTAAATTTTCCGGCCGTGGAGGCTACGCCGGTTGCCCGGTTCTTGTATTTAAAGAGTCCTTGTGGCTGGCCGGTGCAGAAGTAGACCGGCCGCTCAAAGCCTTTGCCGTAGAAGTTGTCTTCTTTCGGGATGCGCATGCCCATATGGTCGCGGTCGTCGGCGAGCTGGTTAAATAGCCAGTCGTCTTTGGGGTGCATCTTCAGCAGCCAGTCCAGGCCCCAGCGGGCTTCGTCCAGCACATCAGCTACGGCATTGCTGCCTCCCAGGCCATTTGCCTGGTGGGTATCCGTAAAGACGCCCGGAAAATCCCGGTAAGCGGCCAGCAGGTGGTAGGTGGCGTTGGCCGAGGTGGTCGAGTATTGGAGGTAGTCGGAGGCATCGTGCCACCCGCCCGAGACATCGATATGCGTGCTGTCGGGCATCGGCCCGTACATCGTATACCCATCGTGCGTATGGCAGGAATCTTTCAGGTAGGGGTTGAAACCGCTGCGCTGCTGCCGCATATAGCGCAGGCAGAAATCGGCGGTGCCATCGTATACACTCTCCCCAATCCGGAACTCCGGCGACTGCACCGTACCTGCTTTGAGGTAGTACGTGCCGGGCTTCCGAAAACCTGAAAAATCCAGCCGGTACGATTGCACAAAAGGGCCGTACGTACCAAACGCGTTTCCGGCGGTGTGTTCGTAAACAGCTTTTCCAGTCTGAGCCTCTACCAGTTGAAAACGCTTCAGCGGTTCATTGATTTTACTGCCCCAAACGGCCGCCTTAATGCCATTGGGTTGATAACCAAGCCAGTTGATGCGTATCCAGGCGGTTTGGGCGCCTGGCTTATGAAAAGAAGTTGTCAGAATAAACAGGAGGAAAATCAGGGATAGGTATCTCATAATGCTACAAGATACATCTTTGATACAATTGCGGGTAGGTATTACCGGCTGAATCGATCCGGGGAATAGTAAAAATTTGCCAGAAGTATTTTTAATCAGGCGTTGACAAACGTTTATTTTTTTTGAATCTTTGGGCATACCAAACGGTTGGCGGGAGTAGCTCAGTTGGTAGAGCGGCAGCTTCCCAAGCTGCAGGCCGCGGGTTCGAGACCCGTTTCCCGCTCTCTGTACCCACCTGTATGACAGGCGCTTGACTTAATTGTCGAGTGCCTTTTTTCTTTTGGGTGAAACTACGCCCTGTACCGCTCTTCTGTCATTTCGGCTCTCTCTGCAAAATCGGTAAAACACTTACAAAAGCTGTCCGTTATTACGTCTATAGGCGTAGGCTACTGAATAGACTTAACAGTAACCTGTACCTATGCTCTGTACTTTGCAAACGTTTGCTTATGAAACCACTATTGGGTACGGCCGCCACCCAGTCTGCCATTCATGTCTGGTTGTTGATTCTGCGCATATTACTCACGGGTTTTATGCTCACCCACGGTATACCGAAACTAACAAAGGTCCTGAACGGGACCATGACGTTTGGTGATCCGCTTGGTATTGGCAGCGGCCCTTCGCTGGTATTGGCTATGCTGGCGGAGGTGGGTTGTGCGTTGCTGGTGCTGATTGGCTTTCAGACCCGTCTGGCTGTTCTGCCGATTATAATCACCATGCTGGTAGCCGCCTTCCTGGCTAATGCCGGTAAGCCTTTCGGTGATCGCGAACTGCCCCTCCTTTATATACTATTGTATACTACGTTATTTTTTACGGGTCCCGGTAAATATTCGATCGATGGCCGGGAGCGTAACTCGGCCTGGCCGCGCCGACCTGGTACGTTTGGGCGGTGACCTGTTCCTGCCGACACACCGGCAGGAAGAAGCCAAAACAAAAACTGCATCCGGTTGGGGTTCCGGATGCAGTTTTTGTTTTGGGAAGATCGTGTGTGGTGTGGAATATTGAGACAAAGGTACGGCGGTTTCAGCCGGCCAACTAGCGGATAATACCGGATTTTGCAAATCAGGGAGGAGTACGCAGTCGCACGCGTACAATTACGTGAAAGCCCCCGCCTTTCCGGGCTTCGCGCTCATCCCTCGCTGCACAGCCGTTCAAAAAAGTAAATCGCACTTTTCTTGACATACTTTTCCCAATTGTCTACCTTGACTGCCACTTGTTATACATCTGCTCAACAAGCAGCTTACCTGTTTTCCTAAGGCCTCGCTGCCAGGAGAACAGGTTAACTCAGCTTCATAAACAGCCGGTCGCCCGGCCTTCCGACCGCGGGCATTGAGTCCTCCGGCCACCCTATTTGGGCCAAGCTATGCCGGGTTGGCTTCTTATCGCTTGAATCTTTTTTATAAAGATTATCTATAAACCTATTTTCACCATTTAACCCCTATGATGTATGTGGAGACCACTACTCACTACACTGTTGGTCTTTCTGCTGGCTACCTGTGCGCTTTGGGCGCAGGAAAGGCAGATTTCAGGTCTTGTTAGAGACGAAACCGGCCAACCTATGCCCGGCGCAAACGTTGTGTTAAAAGGCACAACTCGTGGTACAAATACCGACGCAACAGGGAGGTTCCAGATGCTGGTCCCTGAGTCGGGCGTATTGGTTGTATCGTCGGTAGGCTTCAACAACCGGGAAGTTCCCTTTAATGCGGGCACCACGCAGCTCAATGTTTCGCTGGAGATTGACTCCCGTACGCTGAACGAGGTTGTGGTGACGGCGCTGGGTATTGAGCGCCAAGCCAAAACACTCACCTATGCCACCCAGAAAATAGACGGGAAGCAGCTGACCGATGTGCGCGATGCCAACTTTGTGAATACGCTGCAGGGTAAGGCAGCCGGTCTGGTGATTACGCAGGGCGCCAGCGGACCGGGTAGCGCCACCCGCGTAACCCTGCGGGGTAACCGCTCCATCCGAGGTAATAATAACGCCCTGTTTGTCATTGATGGTGTCCCTATCGACAACAGCGTACGTGGACAAGTCGGCAGCGACTTCGGCGGTATCAACGGCTCCGACGGTGCTAATAATATCAACCCCGACGATATTGAGTCGATGAACATCCTGAAAGGAGCTGCAGCCTCGGCATTGTACGGGAGCCGGGCGGCCAACGGCGTGATCATGATTACCACCAAGCGCGGAAAATCGGGCCGGATCTCGGCCGATATAAACTCGGGCGTGGTGGTCGAGAACCCGCTGCTGTTACCTCAGTTGCAGAACGAATACGGACAGGGGAACGGCGGCACCACCAGCGCTACGTCCAACGGAAGCTGGGGGGCCAAGGGCGGCACGTTCTACCCGAACAACATCCGCGATTTTTTCCGGAGTGGCGTTTCAACCAACAACGCCATCGGCATCTCGGGGGGAACCGACAAAGTGCAGACGTATATGTCGTACACCCACAACCTGAATCAGGGTATCCTGCCGAACAACGATCTGACCCGTCATACCCTGAACCTGCGCATCAACACGCAGCTGTCGTCCCGCTTCTCGACGGATGCCAAGGTTACCTATACCGACCAAAGCATCAACAACAAGCCGCGCTCAGGTGAGGAAAGTGCTATTATGATGAACGTGTACAAGGTTCCCCGGTCGGTAGATCTGAACAAGTACAAGGAGTTTGAAACGGCCGCCGGGTTGCCAACTTACTGGGGTTCGTCATCCATCTACATGAACCCCTACTGGACCATCAACCGCACCGCCGATCTGGAAAAACGGAATCGGGTCATTGCCTTAGGATCAGCCCGGTACCAGCTTACCGACTGGCTGAACATTCAGGGCCGGATCAGCCTCGACCGCTACAGCGACCGCATCCAGCGCAGGTGGTCCGACCGCACGCTGCTGTTTGCTGGCCCCGGTGGTAGCTACCAGGATTTTGTTTCCGAAACGACCGAAACCAACATGGATGTGCTGCTGTCAGGCGAGAACAAATTAGGCGAGTCGCTGAAGGTAACGTACAACTTCGGGGCGGCCAGGATGTTCCAAAAGCTGTCGACGGTAGGGGCTACGGCTAACGGCTTGCTCGTGCCTAACAAGTTCGACCTGTCCTTCGCCCGTAACCTGGTGCAGGTCGTTGGTCTGTCGGAAAAGGAGATTCAGTCGGTGTACGGAACGGCAGCGCTTTCTTTCAGAGACTACCTGACACTTGATTTGACGGCGCGTAATGACTGGTCGTCGACCCTGCCGGCTCCGCATTCGTACTTCTACCCGTCGGTGGGGGTGAACGCCATCATCTCCGACATGACAAACCTGCCGGCCTGGATTTCGTTCGCCAAGGTGCGGGCGGCTTATACCCGGGTCGGTAACGACACCGATCCGTATCTGCTGGCCCAAACATATTCGTTCTCGCAGGGCGGCACGGGCGGTTTCGTCTCGCGGGAGGCTACCCGGCCGGCTGAGAACCTGAAGCCCGAAATCTCCTCGTCGCTCGAATTTGGTCTCGACTGGCGCTTCTTCGGCAACCGGCTCGGGCTGGATGTGACTTACTACAAGAGTAATACTGTCAACCAGTTGCTGACGCTCGGGCTGGCACCGGCCTCAGGATTCTCTAACCAATTTGTCAACGCCGGTAATATTGAGAACCGGGGTATTGAAGTGACGCTGACGGGCAAGCCGCTGCGGGAGGGAAACCTCAACTGGGATATGACGCTCAACTTCTCGCGCAACACCAACAAGATCATTGAACTGCACCCCGACATCAAACTGGCCTTCCTGGCTGGTGGCTATGGCCGCACGGCCGGGCCGGTAGTGGCCGAAGGTGGCTCCTACGGTGATATGTACGCCCAGGGCTGGCAAACAGATGCACAGGGCCGGTTTGTGGTCGACGCGAACGGCAAGCCGGTAGTGAGTGCGCAGAAGAAGATTGGCAATTTCAACCCTAAGTTTATGCTGGGCTGGAACAACCAGTTCAATTACGGCCGGTTTACGGCCGGTATCCTGATCGACGGCCGCTTTGGCGGTACCATGACCTCGGGCACGGAAGCTAACCTGGCATTCGACGGCGCTGCGGCTTACACCACCAACAACCGCGAAGGAGGCTGGGTACTGCCGGCCGTCACGGATAAAGGCGAAGTCAACGCCAAAGCCATCAATGCCGAAACCTTCTGGACCACCGTATCGGGTGGCCGGTATTCGTGGGGTGAGTTCTTTACGTATTCAACCACCAATGTGCGTCTGCGGGAGTTCTCATTCGGCTACAATATCCCGATGCCGGGCAGCTTCTTCGTGAAAAATGCCCGTCTGTCGCTGGTTGGCCGTAACCTGTTCTTTATCTACCGGGGGTACGCCACGCTCGATATTCCGGGAGTGGAGAAGCGTAAGCTGCCGTTCGACCCGGATGTGAACCTGGGTGCCGGTAACTTCCAGGGCGTCGAATACGGTAACCTGCCGTCGACCCGGACCATTGGTCTGAACCTTAAACTCGGCTTTTAGTCAGTGTTGCGGTCCAATGCGACTTACTTATCCTGATTTGATAATTCCGATTCCGTTAAACATTGTACTCCATGAATAAACTTCATATATCGCTCAAACAACTGGCCGGGGCTGGTATGGTGGCCGGCGCAACGATCCTGATGGCTGGTTGCACCGACAAGTTTGAGGAACTGAATACCAACAAAACCAAGCTGACCACCCTGGGCGCTAACGAATACCCGTATCTGTTCTCACGGGCGCAGCAGCAGGCGTCTTATTCCGACGGCACTTATCAGATCGCGCAGAATCTCTTTGCCGATCTATACAGCCAGTATTTTGCCACCTCGGCCACCTATTTTCCGTCCGACCGGTACGTGATGCGGATGGACTGGTTACCGGGTCACTGGAATCCGATCTATACGCAGGTGGTGCCGCAGTTGAAAACGCTGCTCGACCAGACCGATAAGGCATCGGCCGAGAATGCGCTGGCTAAAATCTGGTGGGTCATGGCGTTCCACCGCCTGACCGACTATTACGGCCCCATTCCGTATTTTAAAGCTGGTGAGCCGGGCCGGTCGGTGGCTTATGATCCTCAGGATAAAATCTACGAAGACTTCTTCAAGAAACTCGATGAAGCTACAACCGTTTTGAAAGGAAAAACGGCGGAAAAACCCTATGGTAACTTCGACCTGATTTACAAGGGTGATGTAAACAAGTGGATCAAGTTTGCCAATACGCTGCGCCTGCGGCTCGCATTACGGGTCTCCAAAGTGACTCCGGCCGTGGCCAAGACACAGGCTGAAGCGGCCGTTGCGGGTGGAGTGATGACCGATATTGCCGATGATGCCTGGATGGTGAAAAACCTTGCTGGTAGCGACCACAACGGCTTGGGTCGGATTGCGGTCTGGAACGAGTTCCGGATGTCGGCTTCCATGGAATCGGTGCTGAAAGGCTATGCAGACCCGCGTATTGGTATTTACTTCCAGCCCGCAACAACCACAAATACGTTCGAAGGCCTGCGGAATGGCTTAACACCCGCTCAGTTGGGGGAGGCTATCAACTCCAACAACGCCAACTCAAACGTTGGAACGCGCTGGGTATCGGGTAGCGGTGCCGCCTGGACAAGCAACTTGACGGTCCCGCAGAACATCATGCACGCAGCCGAAGCGTATCTGCTGCGGGCTGAAGGCGCTCTGAACGGCTGGAACATGGGCGGAACGGCTCAGGCGATGTACGAAAAAGGTATTGAAATGTCGATGAGGCAGTGGGGTATCACCGCTGCCGATGCGATCACCGCCTATATCAATAGCGACAAAACGCCGATTGCGCCCGAAGACGGATTAAAGTCGCCGGCCCTGTCAAACATCCCGGTTAAGTGGGGCGCTACGGAGGCTGTTCAGCGGGAGCAGATCGGCACCCAGAAATGGCTGGCCCTGTACCCTGACGGGCTGGAGGCCTTCGCCGAGTTCCGCCGGACCCGCTTCCCGAAACTCTACCCGATAGCGAACTCCGATAATGCCGACCTGCCGGCGGGTACCTTTATCCGTCGCATACCGTTCCTGGATGTTGAAAAACAAACCAACGGTGCCGCCGTCAAAGCCGCCGAAAGTTTGCTGGGCGGCCCCGATAAAGTAAGTACCCCGCTCTGGTGGGATAAGAACTAATTCTCCATCTGATTTCCGAAAAACGGGCAGTCGAAAGGCTGCCCGTTTTTCGTGGTAACCCAGGCTTTTGAGTATATTGCATTTCTCCGACTACCTGATTCCATGAAATACCCGTTGCGCCTGCTGGTTCTGAGTTGTGTCTGGCTGCTGTTCTCCTGCCGGCAGACCGATACGCTGTTTGAGAAGCTGCCGTCGTCCCGTACCAACATCCGGTTTGCCAATAACCTCGAAGAGTCACCAGACTTTAACGTCCTTAAATACGGGTACTTTTACAATGGCGGGGGCGTAGCGGCCGGCGACTTCAACAACGATGGGCTGGTGGATCTATATTTTACCGGTAACCTCTCGGCGAACCGGCTGTACCTGAACAAAGGTGACTTTGAGTTTGAGGATATTACGCGGAAGGCGGGCGTGGAGGCTACCGACGGCTGGAATACGGGTGTCAGCCTGGTCGACATCAACGAAGACGGCTGGCTGGATATCTATGTCTGCCGCTCGGCCGCCCAAAACCCTAAGCTCCGCCGGAATTTGCTGTTCATCAACAACAAAGACCTTACCTTCTCAGAAAAAGCCGCCGAATACGGCCTCGATGACCCGGCCTACTCTACCCAGGCCGCGTTTTTCGACTACGACCGTGACGGCGACCTGGACGTTTTTCTGCTCAACCATTCGGTGCAGGAGTATGCGGGCTTCAGCCGGCTGCTGGCCGATATGCGATCGCAGGATAACCCCAACTACAGCAGTAAATTATACCGCAACGACAGCGGCCGCGACGGACGCCCCCACTTTACCGACGTGACCAAAGAAGCCGGTCTGACCGCCAATGTCCTCAGCTTCGGGCTGGGCGTGGCCGTATCGGATTTCAACAACGACGGCTGGCTGGACCTGTACGTGTCCAACGATTATAACGAAAACGATTACCTCTACCTGAACCAGCAGAACGGCACTTACCGCGAGGTAGTGCGGGAGGCTATGGGCCATACCTCCCTGTACTCCATGGGCTCCGATGCCGCCGACATCAACAACGACGGCTGGATCGACCTGCTCACCCTCGACATGCTGCCCGAACACAACGAACGCATCAAACTCACCTCGGGCGACGATAATTTCGACAAGAACGAACAACTGCTCCAGGCCGGTTTCCACCACCAGACGATGCGCAATATGCTCCAACTGAATAATGGAGCATCGGGTACTGAAGTGGCTACTACTTCCCTTACGCCTACCTTCAGCGAAATCGGTCAACTCGCGGGTATCTCCAACACCGACTGGAGTTGGGCGGGTCTGTGGGCCGACTTTGATAATGATGGCTGGAAGGATCTGTTTGTGACTAACGGCTACGTCAGGGACTACACCAATATGCAGTTTCTGAAATACACCATGGATGAGCAGTTGAAGGCGCAACAGACCGGGCAGCCCGCCGATCCTATGGAGGTTATTGCCCAGATGCCCGCCATCAAAGAGCCGAACTACATCTACTCAAACAGTAAAAATCTCACCTTTACCAATCGAACCGCCGACTGGGGCCTGAATGAACCCACCTGCTCCAATGGTGCCGTATACGCCGATCTGGACAATGACGGCGATGCCGACCTGGTCGTCAACAATGCCAACGCGGAAGCAGGTATCTACCGAAACCAGGCCGAGCGGCTGGTGAAGAATTACGCCCTCACGATAGAGTTGAAAGCCGCCAGGCCGGCGCAGGTGATCGGCGCACGGGTGATGGTATACAGCCAGGGCCAGCCGCAGGTGCAGGAGTTTTCGCCGGTGCGGGGGTTTCAGTCGGCCCAGTACACACCCCTGCTGTTCGGGTTGGGAGCCCAGCCACAAGCCGATTCGGTGCGGGTTGTCTGGGCCGATGGTCGTTCGCAGGTGGTGCGGAAATCGGTGCAGGCCGGTAAACTGACGTTGTCTTATCGCGATGCGGGCGAGATGTACCGCTACCCGGTTGCAACAGCCGGGTATGGGCAGGCGGTGAACGGCCTTTTAACCTTTACCCACCAGGCCCCAATTACGAACGATTACAAGATTCAGCCGTTGCTGCCACACCCCATATCGTCTGTAGGGCCGCATATGGCAACCGCAGACGTAAACGCCGATGGCCAGACGGATCTGTTCGTCGGCGGAGGGCGGGGCCAGAGTGGTCAGGTCTTTTTGCAGCAGGGTGGCCGCTGGGTTGCTACTACGCAGCCTGCTTTGCAGGTCGACGCAGCCTGTGCCGATGCCGATGCAGCCTGGTTTGATGCCGATGATGACGACGACCTCGATCTGCTGGTCGCCAGCGCCGGCTACGAATTACCAGACAAGGATGACCGGCTACAGACCCGGCTGTACCTGAACGACGGCAAGGGTCGGCTCATCCGGAGTACGGGCTTTCCGGATGTCCGGCTTAGTGCCTCCTGTGTGCGCACGGTGGATCTGGACGGTGACGGTGACCTCGATGTATTTATTGGCGGCCGGGTAATACCCGGTCAGTATCCCAAAGCACCCGGCAGTCGACTGCTGCTGAACGACGGAAAAGGTGTCTTTACCGACGAGACTAATGGCTTAGCGCCGGATCTGCAAAAGGCAGGTATGATTACCGATGCCGTATGGATCGATCTGAATCAGGATAAACAGCCCGAATTGGTACTGGCCGTTGAGTTTGGTCCGCTACGGGCATTCCGATTTACAGATGGCCGGTTGAAGGAGGCCGCAGGGATACTACCCAACACCTCCGGCTGCTGGAATCGGTTACTGGCCGAGGACCTGGATAACGATGGCGACCCGGACCTGATAGCGGGTAATCTGGGCCTTAACTCGCAACTCAGAACCAGCCCCGACCAGCCGCTCACGCTATGGGGCATACCGGGTGGCCGTGCCGATCAGGTTATACCGGTGCTGGCCGTTCCCGAAGCCGGAAAGCTGTATCCGTTCTACGCCCGCGACGAGATGCTGGACCAGTTTACGCCACTCCGCAAAAAATACCCGGACTACGTTCGGTACGCCAAAGCCGATCTGACCGACGTTTTTTCTCCGGCGGAGCCACAGCCCATGCTTCAATTGCAGGCAGGTGAATTACGAACATTGATCTTCTGGAACGAGCCGAAGCAGTTTCGGGCCGAGGCCCTCCCCATTCAAGCGCAAACCGCACCCGTATTTGCGGTTGCAGCTGTGGATGTGGATCAGGACGGTAAAAAAGATATTCTGCTCGGCGGAAATCAGTTACGCAACCGGGTCCGGATGGGCAATATGGATGCGAATCAGGGGGGAGTGTTGCTCAACAAAGGCAATGGAAAATTCCTGTACCGGAGTCCGGCACAGTCTGGTTTTGGCTGGACCGGCGAGGTTCGTGACCTTAAAGTAGTGCAGGCCGGGCCGCAGTCGTATCTGCTGGTTGCTGGTACCGGGCATCCGGTACGGGTAATCCGGCTAGGCAGGGCTTTATAGACCAGCAACTATACGTTAAATCAATACAAGTGACGTTTCCGACAACTACCCTCAACAATGGCGTGGAAATGCCCATGCTCGGGCTGGGCGTCTATGCTCCCGGCCACAATCAGGAAGTTCAGCAGGCGGTTGAGTGGGCGCTCGAAGCCGGATGCCGGCTGATTGACACGGCGGCTGCCTACTACAACGAACATGAAGTCGCCGACGGCATCCAGGCCAGCGGTCTGTCGCGCCGGGAACTCTTTATTACCACTAAAGTCTGGAATACCGATCAGGGCTACGAGGCCACGCTCCGGGCCTTCGACAAAAGTCTGGATAAACTGCGCACCGACTATGTCGACCTATACCTGATTCACTGGCCGGTGCGCGAAACCCGACTGGACACCTGGCGGGCGCTGGAGCGCCTGTACGCCGACGAGCGGGTACGGGCCATTGGAGTCTCCAACTACTACCAGCCTCACCTCGACGAACTGATGGCCCAGGCGGAGATCGTCCCGGCTGTGAACCAGATCGAGTTCAGCCCCTACTGCAACCTGCCCGAAGTGCTGGATTATTGCCGGCAGAAAGGTATTCAGCCGGAAGGTTACGCGCCCCTGGTCCGGGGTCTGAAGCGTAATGATTCCCGGTTGGTAGCCTTAGCTGAAAAGTATGGCAAATCAACGTATCAACTCCTCGTGCGGTGGTCGCTGCAGCACGGTGTGGTTACCATTCCCAAATCGGTAAAACAGGATCGCATTCGGGAGAACTTTGACGTTCTGAATTTCGCTATCTCGGTGGAGGATATGGACCTGATGGATACCTTTCACGATAATACCCGCATTGCCGACGATCCGATGGATTATTTGTAAGTGAGACAACAAAAAAGGCATCCAGATACCCAGATGCCTTTTTTGTTATATTGTTTAGGTTAGTAATTCCGGCCTATACCGAAGCTATAGCCTAGTGTAAGGGTAAATGTAGAGTTGTGAGTCTCGATTACGTTGCTTCCTGGCCCTATGTAAATGTCTGGCAGACCGTAGGTGTACTTGCCGTCAATCAGGAAGCGCTGGCGATTCCCGGCCCGCCAGTTTAACTGCAGACCAGCGAACAATCCAATATCTGAGTTCTTGAACTGTTGGTTGTTCAGATTGAATGCCAGGGATGGGCCGACAAAGATATTGGGCCGGAAGTCACCATTGAGCGTCAGGAAATAGCGGAATGCCAGCGGAAGTTCCAGATAATTAATTCGGTCTATCGTTGTTGCCGGTGCGCCTTGCCTTGCCCCCTTTTGTGAATACAGGACGTCCAGCGATGCGCCGAAATGGCGAATGTCGCTGTACATAATAAATCCACCCACCACAGCTCCGGGAGCGTACCGGGTATCATTACCTGTCCCGACAAACTTGGATAAATTCAACCCTAAGCGTGGACCGGCGCTCCAGCGCTGCTGCGCGTAGGTGACCGTATGACAAAAAAAGATGGTGGCCGTCAGTAGTGTGAATAGTCGGACAGAAAAGTTGAGGTGCATGGTGTATTGAGAATTGGTTGATGACCGGTTAACGTGCATCTGTTGGCAAATGTTTAAGGTGCCCAATTGGGCTCTCGGTGGAAAAGCAAAGGTAAACGCGTAACAGCCGTTGGTATTAAGATTATTGGTAATTTTTTAGCGAAACTAAAGCATTCCTTCTTTATATGAAACGTTCTTCCTTATACTTCACCGAGGATCATGCCTTATTCCGTCAGAGCGTCCGGCAGTTTATCGACCAGGAAATAGTGCCTCAAACGGAAGAATGGGAGACCAAACGGCGCATTCCCCACAGCATTTTCCGCCGGATGGGCGACCTGGGTTACTTAGGACTACCCTTCTCCGAAGAATACGGTGGTGCCGGAGCTGATTTCTGGTTCTCAGTGGTCTTTCTGGAGGAGTTAGCCCGTTGCGGAATGGGTGGTTTCGCGACCGCCGTCAGTGTGCATGAGTATATGGCAATCAACCACATTGCCAAAGCGGGCAGTACAGACCTGAAGCAACGTTACCTGGTACCGGCAATTAAAGGCGAAAAAATAGCGGCCCTCGGCATTACAGAGCCCGATACTGGTTCTGATGTATCGGCTATCCGGACTTCGGCCCGGCTGGACGGCGATGAATATGTCATCAGCGGAGCTAAAACCTTCATCAGCAATGGTACCTACGGCGATTTTATTACCCTGGCCGTAAAAACCAAACCCGAAGCTGGCACAAACGGCATCAGCCTGATGGTAGTCGACCTGGAGAGCGCCGGCATCAGTCGCACTAAACTGAATAAAATGGGGTGGCATAGCTCCGACACCGCCGAGATCCGCTTCGATGAGGTACGGGTACCCGCCACAAATCTGATCGGTATGCAGCACATGGGCTTCTATTACCTCATGGAGAGCCTGCAGCTGGAGCGGCTGGTTGCTGCCGTCATGGCCGTTTCGGGGGCGGAGCTGGCGCTGGAATGGACACTTAATTACCTGCACGAGCGGGAAGCTTTTGGCCGGAAAATCGGGATGTTTCAGGCGATACGGCACAAAATAGCCGATGTTGCCACGGAGATAGAGGTAGCCCGGCAGTTTGTTTACCACACCTGCTGGCTGTTTACCCAGGGAGAGGTTGTGGTCAAAGAATGTTCCATGGCCAAACTTCATACATCCGAGATGCAGAAACGGGTGGTGGATACGTGCCTGCAGTTTTTTGGAGGCTACGGCTACATCGAGGACTACCCCATCTGTCGGGCCTACCGCGACGCCCGTGTGGGGACCATTGCCGGTGGTACCTCCGAAATCATGCGCGAAATTATCGCAAAGGTGGTCATGGATGCGGTTACGTATAAGGGGGTTTATGAGGGGAGAAAGGAGTAGAGCACTCGAGAAAAGAGCCTTTCTCTCCATCACTCATCTGCTTTTTTTCTCTCTTTATCATCCTTTTTC
Organism: Nibrella saemangeumensis; assembly: GCF_039541915.1. Classification (NCBI taxonomy): domain Bacteria; kingdom Pseudomonadati; phylum Bacteroidota; class Cytophagia; order Cytophagales; family Spirosomataceae; genus Nibrella; species Nibrella saemangeumensis. The sequence continues at coordinate 82,224 of NZ_BAABHD010000002.1, read as the reverse complement.
CCTTTTAGGCTATCCAATGGCGTTAGCTCTACCTCAACCACTTTGGTCTGTTTTGGCTGAACAGGCCTGGGAGCGGGCTGTTGGACAACGAAGATAAGGTAGATGGCTACGCTGAGTACCAGCACGATACAAGCGGTGGCGGCAGTCAGCCAAAGCGGGAGCAGCCGGCGTTCGCTGGCCGATTCGTGGATGCGCTCCTGCAGGGCGGCTCTCAGGCTGGCGGTTTGCTCGTTTAGCGACGCTCCGTTCTGCTGCAGGGCTTTAAGCCCGTCAAGGGCATCGGCGTAAAAGGGCTGCTCCAGCAGAATCCGCTCCACCCGGTGACGGGCTTTATCATTCAGCCGGCCGTCCAGGTAAGCCTGGAGGTCGTTGAGTGAGAGTTGATCGGTGTGTACAGGCTTAATCATGGTGTTTTTCCATGCATATTTTCAGGTTACGGCGTCCATTCTGCAGGTAACTCTTCACCTGTTTCAGGTCATAGCCGGTTTGGTCGGCTACGTCGGCGTAACTTTTCTGTTCCAGATAAAATAACTCAATACAACGCTTTTGCTCCGGTGGCAGTACGCTCAAACAGCCATCCATGCGGTTCAGGTTGTGCTCTAGGTCCAGGGCATCGTCGTCATCGGTAATCACCTGTAGGGCGTCGGCCGGCAGATCGTCGTCTGCTTCATACTCCGGCCGCTGCCGGGCCATGATAGACTCCTCAACCTGTACCCGTCGGCTCCGGAGCTGCATCAGGCAGTAATTGCGGGCTATGCTATGCAGCCAGCTCCGGAAGTGTTGCACCTCATGCCGGCGCAGGTCGATAACCAATTGCTCAAACAATTGCATGACCGCATCTTTGCTTTCTTCTTCGTCACGCAGGTACTTAAAGCATACCGCATAAACCAGTTCCATATGGCGCTCATACAAGGCCCCCAGCAGTTCGAGATCGCCCGTAGCCTGATAGGCCGCAACAAACTCGGCATCGGTGGTTGGCTGATGTTTTCGGAACCGCTTAAAAAACATAGTTCTGCAGCAGAAGTAACTGTGTCTTTATATATAACGACTGATTGCGTCCGGCCTTTCAAGGCTATTCACAGGTAAGATGCCAAAACCGATAGTTTTCCACAAGAGAGGTTATGAAATTGTGGAAAACATCGATTGTTACCTGATTTGGTGGTATGGGACGGGATCTCTAATTTACAAAACTATGTCAACTGCTATGACTAATCCTGACCGTAAACCCACCACCGGACCGCTTGTTGGCCTGCGCATTCTCGACCTGACCCGTTTGCTGCCTGGTCCGCTCGGAACCATGCTCATGGCTGATATGGGAGCCGAAGTTATTAAAATTGAACGATCTGATTCACCGGATTATGTCCGGGTGTTTCCGCCCCACCGGAATGGGGAGTCAGTTCATTACCTGTCGTATAACCGCTCTAAGCGGAGCGTGCTGCTGGATTATCAGACGCCAGAAGGCCAAAAACGGTTTCTGGAGCTTGTCCAAACGGCCGATGTCGTCGTTGAGCAATTCCGCCCCGGATTTCTGGATACACTGGGCATTGGCTATGAAGCGGCCCGTGTCTTGAACCCGCAGATCATTTATGTATCCGTTACGGGCTTTGGCCAAACAGGCCCCTATGCGCACCTGGCCGGGCATGATCTGAATTACCTGGCTTTATCCGGCGTTCTGAGCCTGACGGGTAAGGCAACAGGACCGCCTGTCATTCCGGGGGTGCAATTGGCCGACATTGCCGGCGGCTCTTATATGAGTGTAATAGCCACCCTGGCTGCACTTCAGGCCCGGCAACGCACCGGTGAGGGCCAGCACGTGGATGTGTCTATGACGGATGCCGTGATGCCGCTGCTGGCGGTAGCGTTTGCGGAGTATGCCGGTACAGGAACACCCCTGCCACGGGGCACCATGCCGCTGTCGGGAGGATTGCCCAATTACAATGTATACCGCTGCCGCGACGGTGGCTATGTTGCATTAGGAACGCTGGAGCCTAAGTTCTGGCAGAAGTTCTGTGCCCTGGTTAACCGGCCCGACTGGGTACCCTTTGCCTTACCTCAGGGTACAACCGCGTTGGCTCAGCAGTGTCAGCAGCTTCAGGCTTTGTTTCTGGAAAAAGACCGGGCCGACTGGGTGCAACTCGGACAGGAGCATGACTTGCTGATTTCACCCGTTTATGACATTGATGAACTGGCCAGTGATCCGCACCTACAAGCCCGGAATATGGTGATGGCGCAGGAGCACCCGAACGCAGGGCTGCTGTCAGGTATTGGCGTTCCACTAAAGTTTTCGGCTACACCCGCTCAGCCAGCCTGGCCGGCCCCGCGCCTGGGTGAAGATACAGAAGCTGTACTGGGGGAGAGGTAATCACTACCTGAGGGTATTGAGGTTGTAGAGCGGAAACTGCGTCTGGTAAAAGGTATTAATTGTTTTCAGGTATTCGTTGGCCAGTAAGGCATACCCTCTGGCTGTAGGATGAATGCCGTCAAGCGAAAAGGCTTCGCCAGTAGGAAAAATAGGGCTAAACAGGATGTTATCTTGGGTAAAACCTGTTTTCACCCGGCGCATCAGCGCCTGAGCATTCATGACGGGCAGTTGCCGGGCGGCCGCTTCGTCGGCAATTATCTTATTAAAGGCTTCTATGGCACTCTGGGCCTGCCTGACCTCCTCAGCGTCCAGCACATCCTCGTTATTGAGCGGGTATGCTGAGAAGTATCCTTTAAAAAAGCCCGTTCGGTTGGCAAGACCAATTGAATCGGCATCGTACAGAACATAATCCTCCTCGGTAGCGGGCCGAACCACGCCCGTACCGGTCCGGATATAAATTGTTGCATTCTGGCTACCCCGCAACTGAGCAACGGTACGGGCGGTTAGGTAAGGCATATCGGTTATATCCGTCAGATTAGCCAATACACCTTTGACATTATTCGCCGTAAGCGCATCCAGCAGAACGTTCAGGTTATCGCGGAAGATGGCCGGGCTGGTAATCGGTTGCCGGCCACCGCTGGTAACAAAACCCAGCACATCGTTTATGCCAATCCAGCAGCTAAAGAACGTGTGCGGCCGGCTTTTCACATAGGCCAGGTATGTCATTGTCTCCTGACCATTGGGCAGCAGCCGTTCAAAATAGGGGTTTACCTGCGATAGAGCCTGATTCTGCACATCTGCCAGCCGGATGCCGGGAATACCAATATTGTCGGGCGCTGCGCCGGTGTACTTCGTTAGCATCAGCGGAGACTGACTGCGTATGGCTGTATTCGCTGTTACTTGTTCAAGAACAGGCAGCCCGCCGGCTGGCTGGGTGTTGGCAAGCCGGTAGTAGCCGGAGCCGTTCTGCTGCCCGTCCGGAAAGAGCGGCTGGACAAATGCACCGCCATTCGCCATCCGAAAACGTTGCGCAAGCAGGTTGGGGTAAGAGGCCAGTTGACTTTCCCGGTATAATCCGCCGTTCATATACCCGGCGGTCAACGAATTACCTACTGCCAGGTACTGGCTGAAATTGGCCGTTCCGCTCGTAAGCTGACCACCGGGCTGTGGCTGATCCGGCTCTGTCGGTTTCGATTTACAACCAACGAGCAAAACAACAAATAACCATATCCAGTAGTTAAATCGCATAAATAAAAGATTATCCAGAGATCTCCACAGCCTGAGCTTTATGCCTGGTTGGTAGCGTATAAACAAAATCAGCCGGTAAAAGTCACGCTGGTAATCAGAAAGATTACTAAACTTTACGGCTGAGGCTCAGCCAGAACCAATGCCTAAAAAAAAGCCGGATAATTTTTCTTTATAGGGAAGGGTTCTCATATTAACAGCTGTGTTCGAGCTGATGAATACCTATCATACGTAAAGCAACCGCTCACATAGGGATATATAGGGCTCGACTCTTAAGTAGTTTTGCTAAAAATAAGCACCTTAAGTGCGTATAAATACATAAAAATTTGCTCCTTTATAGCGCTTTAGCTAAGTTAGTTTGTAACTAAGCCTATTTATCCCCATCTCTACTCGGAGTATATGAGGCATAATGGTAACTTAATTTTTGTGTTGATAACGACTTTGCTCGGTTATCAAGTAGCCCTGGCTCAATCGGATTCACTGTTGCAGCAGGCCGACCGGCACCTTACCCGACGAGTTTTCGGCCGGGCTATTGATGTTTATTCCGAACTGCTGGGGCAATACAGAAACCAGCTGACCCCTGAGCAACTGACCACGGTGCAGGCTAATCTGGCGTATGCCTACAGCCAGGTTGGGGATCTTCAGAAAGCGGAACGAACCTATCGGGAATGGTTTACAGACACCGACCCGGAATCTCAAAAAGCAGCTCCTCTTCTGGCTTTTGCCCAGACCCTGGCCGGTAACGGGAAATTTCAGGAAGCGCAGCAGCAATACGAACGGTATTTGCGGTTGAAAGACAACCGGGCTGCCATCCAGCCGGTGCAGATCCAAACGTCCGGTAAACGACAGCCTACGCGTTACCGACTCGAAGTCCCGGCTTTTAATACCACCAACGAAGAGTTCAGCCCAGCCTATTACAAAGACGGATTGGTCTACGTAGCCGGAAAAAAAGGCAGTTTCGCGATTGAAACCACAGGCAGCGGTGGGGGCTCCGGCTACCTGGATCTATTTTATATTCCCGATCGCAGCCAAATCAGGGTGAACCGGGTTATCAACGCCGATGGCACCGACAGCAAACCATCGGCTGGCCGGCCGGAGCGCAGAGCCGACACCGGGGGCCGGCGTCTGGGCTCCGATGCCTATACCCGAACGTCTGCCAACGATACCCGCACCGTACCCGGCTTCGAAGCTGGCATTAATATCAGCCGGGGCTTAGGCTACGAAGTTCAGCCCGTTGACCCAGTGCAGCGGTTCAGTCAGGCGCTGAATACCCGCTATCACGAAGGACCCGCTACCTTTCTGCACGACGGCTCAGGGATTATCTTTACCCGGAATAACTATAACGACGGGAAAGCAAAGAAAAGCAGTGATAACATCAATAAGTTGAAGCTCTACTCGGCTGATTACCAGAATGGCACCTGGCACAATGTGCAGGAGTTACCGTTCAACAGCGACGAATACTCGGTTGGCCACCCAGCGTTGAGCTATGATGATCAACTGCTCTTTTTTGCGTCGGATATGCCCGGTGGCTTTGGCGGAACGGATATATACGTAAGTCGCCGGGAAAACGGCCGCTGGTCAAAGCCGGTGAATCTGGGCAAGGAAATTAACACCAAAGGAAACGAGCTTTTTCCGTTTGTTGATGAAAACGGTAACCTCTATTTTTCGACCGATGGCCGGCGTGGACTTGGGGGACTGGATATATTTTATGTCACCATGCAGGGAACGACCGTTCAGGCCGTCGATCATCTGGATGCGCCTATAAACTCCTCAAAAGATGATTTTGGGCTGATTACCGATGGTAACCGGCAGTCGGGCTATCTGAGCAGTAACCGGCAGAACAACAATGACGATATCTACCGCTTTGTCCGTGAAGGCGCTATAGGGGGGTGCCGGGCGCTCACCATACGGGTGTACGATGCCGATGATTCGCAGGGGACCGACAGTGTTACGGTATACGTACGCCGGCAGGGTGGAGATCCGCCGGTTCAGCAGGTAAAGACCGCTGCCAATGGAGAACTGCACCTGTGTCTGGAACCCAACAGCAATTTTACCTTTACCGCCCTGCGCGAGGGGTTTGCCAGCAGTACTATAGGCTTCTCCACCCGATATTTGACCGACGACCAGCCTACCCGGCTCGAAATTCCACTGCAGAAATTAGAGGATGGCATTGAGAATATCGACGAGAACGGGGCTGACTCTACCTTGTCGGAGGACGCCGTAGCCGTACCGGTGATGCGGTCTCATATCCAAGGAACAATTATCAGCGAAAAAGACGGAAAGCCGATGGCGGGCGTAACCGTACAGTTGCGTAACGAATGCGACGGCAATATTGTGCAGGTCGTAACGGGGCCGGATGGACACTACACGTTTAACCTCAGCGATGACTGTGATTACACGCTCGTGGCCAGTAAAGATGCGTTTGGAACTAACGCCAATCGGGTGCGCCGGGCTACTACGACCCCGGTTCGCCGGCCAAAGTCTAAGGCGCTGTCAGCTGATCTCCGGATGCTGGGCGTAGGCGATGTCATTACGGTAGGGAACATTTATTACGACCTTGACCGCTATAGCCTGCGGTCCAACGCCACCAGCGAGTTGGACAAACTGGTCGCTACCATGCTGAAATACCCCGGCCTAGCCATCGAAGTGCGTTCGCATACCGATAGTCAGGGTGACGCCCAGTATAACCTGGAACTCTCCAATCGCCGGGCCCGGGCGGTAGCTGATTTTCTTGTATCGAGGGGAGTTGCCCGACGGCGCATTCGGGCAACCGGTTATGGGGAAGGCATGCTGCTGAACAACTGCCGCGACGGAGTTATCTGTACTGAAGCCGAACACCAGCGCAACCGCCGGACCGAATTTAAAGTACTTTCTATAAAGTAAAGTTTGTAAGTTTGAGGGTTATGACGGTTGACAGGTTACCGCCAGGGTACTGTCGAGCGGATTACCTAACCTATGCTGACGTTCCCGAATTGTAAAATCAATATCGGCTTACAGATTACCGAAAAGCGGCCCGATGGCTTTCATAATCTGCAATCCTGCTTCTACCCCGTCGGGTGGCAGGATGTGCTGGAAGTTATTCCGGCCGAAGCCTTTCAGTTTACCAGCAGCGGCCAGCCCATACCCGGTGACCCGGCCCGCAATCTGTGCACTAGAGCGTATGATCTACTAGCTGCCGATTTTGCATTACCACCAGTGCAGCTTCATCTGCATAAGATCATTCCTATTGGGGCCGGACTTGGGGGAGGCTCTGCTGATGCAGCCTTTACCATCCGGCTGCTCAACGAACGATTCGGTCTGGCACTCACACCGGAGCAAATGGAACACTATGCCCGACAACTCGGCAGCGACTGCGCGTTTTTCATCCAGAACAAACCCATGTATTGTCTTGAAAAGGGTGATGTTTTTGAGCCGGTAAATGTTGATCTGTCCGGTTATTACATCCTGCTGGTCTATCCCAATCTGGCTATTTCAACGGCAGAAGCTTATGCTGGTGTGCGCCCCCGGACGCCCAACACGCCCCTGCGTGATTTGCTGGAAGCACCAGTGACCCAATGGCGGGATAGTGTGCATAATGACTTTGAAGATAGTCTATTCCCTGCCTACCCCAGTCTAGCCGATCTGAAGCAGAATCTATATGAACTAGGGGCGGTGTATGCCAGCATGAGCGGGTCGGGATCGACCGTGTACGGAATTTTTTCGGCCCCGCCGGATGGCCAAAACCATTTTCCACATTACAGCGTTTGGCAAGGTAAATTGTAGTATTCGGTGAGCAACTTTTTTACGAAACGGCGGGAGCCGTTCCGCTTCATGGTCTGGCTGGGTATTGCCGGCAGCCTTTTGATCTTCACGGTTTTACTGGCGGCATATATCGTTCGACGGGCCGGGCCGGGCTGGTCGGATGTGCCGCTGCCCAACGTTTTTCTGATTAGCACCTTTGCCATTCTGCTGAGTAGTTTCACGCTGCACAACGCCAATCAGGCGTTCCGGCAGGAGCGCTTTGCCAGCTACCGCACCAACATGAGCACGACACTGGCCCTGGGCACCCTGTTTATTCTGCTACAGGCCTGGGGCTGGCGGCAACTGTTTGTCTCCGGTGTGTTGCTGGAAGGAAATCCGTCGGGTAGCTTTATCTATCTGATTTCTGGGCTGCACCTGCTGCATATTCTGATCGGCCTGATCTTTCTGGTTATTGCCCTGGTAGAAGCACTGCGCCGGCGGCCTTATATCGATTCCTTTGTGTACAGCGTCAATCCACCCAATCAGCTCCGGCTAAAGCTCATCACCCTCTACTGGCATTTTGTGGATGTGCTCTGGATCGGTCTGTTTCTATTCCTGCTGGTGCATCACGGCATCAATATCAAACTGAACTTAGAATAAACTGACAGGAGCATAGCATAACGTCTGCCTCGCTTTAAGATGGTGCTGGTTCTGTTACTATAAAAAGAGGCAAACGATAGTTTAATAGTACACTGACTGTGTTGTTAAACCTAAAGAGCCCTCACTGTCAAGACAATGACGGCTCTTTAGTACAAGTAGTCTGTACTACCGACGGGTGCCCTGATTGGCAGAGCCTGACCCATCGGGTGTAACTGTGGCGCCCGGTAGCGTCGAGCCCTGCGCAGAGTTACTATCAGCCGGAGCCTGAATCGGAGCGCCACCCGGCGTATTTGACATAGTTGTATCACCTTCATGGCCCAAAACCGGCGTTTCGGTTGTGTTGGTATTCTCATTTGAGTTGCCTGAGCAACTCAGGCACACTGCCAGCAGCAACGCTCCCACACTCGTTTTCAGCGCTGATAGTCGATTATTCTGATTGGTTGCCATAATAAAAACGTTGAGTTACAAGCATGTAACTGCCGACGCTGGTCATTTGTTGGCACAGGTGGTCGTGTAGTCTCTGCGACGACTTACCTGATTCCAAAGCTGCTTTGCAATTCTGTCCGGTTTTCTGTATCTTAGCCAGATTGCACGCCAAATACAAATGAACTTTAAACTAACGTCAGAATTTCAACCGACCGGTGACCAGCCGCAGGCCATTACCAAGCTGGTTAACGGCATACAGGAGGGTGAACCGGCGCAGGTACTGCTCGGGGTCACGGGATCAGGTAAGACCTTCACTGTGGCGAATGTTATTGCCCAACTCAATCGCCCAACGCTGGTGCTGAGTCACAACAAAACGCTGGCGGCCCAGCTCTATGGAGAGTTCAAGCAGTTTTTTCCTGAAAACGCCGTCGAGTACTTTATCTCCTACTACGATTATTACCAGCCAGAAGCTTACATCGCTACCACAAATACCTACATTGAAAAAGATCTGGCCATTAATGAAGAAATTGACAAGCTGCGGCTGTCGGCTACGTCGGCGCTGATGAGCGGCCGGCGCGATGTGATTGTGGTGGCGTCGGTATCGTGCATCTACGGTATGGGTAATCCCGAGGAGTTCAGAAGCAATGTGGTCCGGCTGGGTGTTGGCGAGATCATCAGCCGCAACCAGTTTCTGTTCCGGCTGGTAGAGATTCTCTATAGCCGTACCGAGGGCGATTTTCAGCGAGGTAACTTCCGGGTTAAAGGCGATACCGTTGATGTGTTTGTGGCGTATGCTGACTTTGCCTACCGGATCATCTTCTTCGGCGACGAGGTTGAAGCCATTCAGCGGATTGACCCAAGTTCGGGAAAGAAGCTGTCTGACGAGCGGCTGATTACCATCTTCCCGGCCAATCTTTTCGTTACCGGGCGTGATACCCTCAATAACGCCATCCATGAGATACAGGATGATATGGTTGCGCAGGTGCGGTATTTTGAGTCGGAATTTCGGGACATGGAAGCGCAGCGGATCAAGGAGCGAACCGAGTTCGACCTGGAGATGATGCGGGAACTGGGCTACTGCTCCGGTATCGAGAACTACTCCCGCTACTTCGACCGGCGAAAGCCCGGTCAGCGGCCGTTCTGTCTGCTCGACTATTTTCCCGAAGACTTTCTTTTAGTGGTGGATGAGAGCCATGTCACCATGCCGCAGATCCGGGCGATGTGGGGCGGTGACCGCTCCCGCAAAGAAGCCCTGGTCGATTATGGTTTCCGGTTGCCGTCGGCGCTGGACAATCGCCCGCTGACCTTTCAGGAATTTGAGCAGATGGCTGGGCAGACCATTTTCGTCAGCGCCACTCCCGCCGATTATGAGCTTCGGATCAGTGAAGGCGTCGTCGTTGAGCAGCTGATTCGTCCGACAGGACTGCTTGACCCCGAGATTGAGGTACGGCCGAGCCTGAACCAGATCGACGATTTACTCGAAGAAATAGATGCCCGCATTAAGCGGAGCGAACGGGTACTGGTTACCACGCTGACCAAACGCATGGCTGAGGAGTTGAGCAAGTACCTCGACCGCGTTGGAATCAAGACGCGCTATATACACTCGGAAGTAAAGACGCTGGACCGGGTAGAAATTCTTCGGGAATTACGGTTAGGTATATTCGATGTGCTGGTTGGGGTAAACCTGCTCCGCGAAGGGCTTGACCTGCCCGAAGTATCACTGGTAGCGATCATGGATGCCGATAAAGAAGGTTTCCTCCGTGATATCCGCTCCCTGATTCAGACGATTGGCCGGGCCGCCCGTAATTCCAACGGGAAGGTGCTGATGTACGCTGACCGGATTACGGGGTCAATGGAGAAGGCCATTGACGAGACCAACCGGCGCCGGGCCATTCAAACAGCGTATAATGAAGAACACGGTATAACGCCGACAACGGTCCTTAAATCCCGCGAAGCTATTCTGGAACAAACCAAAGTGGCCGACTCCAAACCGGCTACGCGGCAGTATTATGTAGAGCCCGAAGAGATCCGGATTGCCGCTGATCCGGTGGTGCAGTATATGGGTAAGAGCGATCTGGAGCAACTGATCGCCGAAACGCAGAACAAAATGGAGAAAGCTGCCAAGGAACTCGATTTTCTGGAGGCTGCCCGCCTGCGCGATGAGTTATTCCAGTTGCGGGATAAGCTGAAAGCCACAAAACAGCCCTGATACTTTGGGGAGCCGGTTGGTACCAACCGGCTTTTTTCATACTATTGGCCCTAAAATAGTAAATCTTGACTTCTCATGAAACGAGTTCTGATAATTGCCGGTGTTGTTCTTATTGGGTTATTTCTCGCATTTCTGCTCTTTCGCAACTTCACAAAGTCGGCTAGCCCGGAGGCTACGGCTGAAATTGAGCAAAATGGCCTACACATAAAAGTAGCATACAGCCAGCCCTATAAAAAAGGTCGCAAAATATTTGGTGGGCTGGTACCCTATGGTGAGGTGTGGCGGACTGGTGCCAATGAAGCCACCGAAATTGATTTCGATCAGGATGTAATCGTAGCCGGGCAGCCGCTGGATAAAGGCGAGTATTCCCTTTGGTCTATACCCTCACAAGCGGGTTGGATCGTTATCTTCAACAAAGAAACCGGGCAGTGGGGTACCGATTATGACCAGACAAAAGATGTGTTGCGTGTTCCGGTAATAGCCCGGAAACGGGAAAAGCCGGCCGAGCAATTCTTTATCAGTTTCGCGCCCCAGCCACAGGGTACCGATATGCTATTGTCCTGGGATGATACCGAGGTAGTGGTACCGGTCCGCAAACGGGATAAGTAAAAGGCTACCGCGAGCTGGTACTGGATTAAAAATTTATCATACAAAAAAAGCCACCAGTCCCGGTGGCCTTTTTTGTATGAAATAGTCCGTTACAAACCGCAGATGCCCGAACCTACAAACGGGTCAAGGCGTATAAAACCGCTGTTGACTTCCGGAATCGGGTTGTCAGCATTGGCAGGGTCACCACACTCGCCCGGCATAAAGTCATCGAGCCAGAAGTCGACATTGTTCTTATGTGTGTCGTAATACGCGCTCGGGATGGTCATTGGATCAACCATGACGTGAATGTATTTGAACGATCTGGCAGGCGTACTTTCAACAACAACAAAATAGCTACTACCTGCCGGAATACCGGTGAACTTGAAATAGCCGTTACAATCGGTCTGCGTCGTCATGATGGTTTGACCGTTCTGCTTTAGCAGCACAGGAATCCCTTCTATGTGAATACCATAGGAACCTGGTATACCGCTACCTGTCGGATACTGCGTACAGTACCGGATTTCCATACGACCGCCAAGTTCGTAGGTCGTTACACAAGCCGGTGTCGAAAGGGTACCACTATAACAATTTCTGCCGGCTTTCGTAAAAATGGAGCCATCGGCCACACCGACGATCTTGTTAACCGTAAACGTAAAGGTATGCACCTGACCATTCGAAATATTGTCGGCCAGGTTATCAAACTTCAGGATACTACCCGTTGGGTTACACCCGGTACCTTTGCCCTCCGAGAAAGCCAGATTGGAGAACGAATTACCATCAATGGTAGCGGCTATAACATTAGACGAGTTAAGGCACTCTCCCAGACTGAAGATAATGTGGCTTAACCCATTACCCTGAGCCGGCCCGGTCCGCTGAACCGTATAGGTGAAGACACTATTGGTCGTTCCTACAGGCTGAACCATACTGATGAAGGTCACCGTGTACGGGCCAACCACCTGAGCGGTTTTAACCGGCTTTTTGGCAGAGGCCTCCGTTTTAGCGGCTTCAGCATCAGGCCTGAGGTTGTCGATGGGTTGCTGGCAATTTTCGAAGACCAGAGTCAGCAAAACGACAGATAGCGATTTAAGAATAGCTTTATAATACATAATGGGACATAGATTTAATAAAAATAGAATGAAGTACTTTACTGAAATAATGTCGATAAGGTAGATAAATTAAAACGCTTATTGCTTTATTCATCAGGTACTTTATTATTCGGCAGCAAACCCAGAAAAATGTAGTTTACTTGCCGTTATTTCTTATCTATTAAGTTAATGAAACGACTAAGATGGTTCCTGATTGTGACCATGTTACCTGTTTGGGGCCAAACTCCGGTAGTAGCTCAATCCCTGAGTCCACGCATTGCCAATTACCAGATTCAGGTGGAATTGAACCCGGCGACCAAACGGCTGACGGGCCGCGAAACACTAGTCTGGCGGAATCCGTCGGCGGATGTCATACGGGAGCTTCAGTTTCACCTCTACCTGAACGCCTTCAAAAATCAGCAGTCCTCGTTCATGCGTGAGTCGGGTGGGCAACTGCGGGGTGAATACATTGATGCTGGCAACAAGGAAGCGTATGGCTTTATTGACGTACTGTCTATGCGGGTCCGCAATGGTGAGAACCTCACCCCAAAAATTCAATTCTTCCAGCCCGACGACAATAACGCCGACGACCAGACGGTGATCCGGGTACCGTTGAGCAAACCTGTCGGGCCAGGGGAAACCATCACGCTTGACATTGCTTTTCGGGCCAAACTGCCTCAGATCTTTGCCCGTACCGGCTACAGCCGCGACTTTTTTCTGGTCGGGCAGTGGTTCCCCAAAATTGGCGTTTACGAGCCGGCCGGCACCCGCTATGCAATGCAGGGACAATGGAATACGCACCAGTTTCACGCCAATTCGGAGTTTTACGCCGATTTTGGCGTGTATGATGTGAACATTACCGCACCCAGAGAATACTGGGTAAGTGCCACCGGTCAGATGCAGGGCGAAACGGCGAACCGGAACGGCACCAAGACCATTCGGTTTCGGGCCGAAGATGTGGTTGATTTCGCCTGGACGGCCTCTCCGCATTTTGAGGTAGTGGAGGATAAGTGGCGTCATGTTAAGATAGAACTGCTGTTACAGCCCGAACACCGCTATCAGGCGCAACGCCATCTGGATGCCGCCAAAGCGGCTCTGGCTTATTTTGACAAACACCTGGGTCGCTACCCCTATTCGACGCTGACCATTGTAGACCCGCCCCTGCATGCCTCTGGTGCGGCCGGTATGGAATACCCGACGTTTATTACGGCCGGCACTACCTGGGGGTTGCCGCAGGGGATACGTTTTGCCGAGATGGTTACCGTTCATGAGTTTGGTCATCAGTATTTCATGCAGTTGCTGGCCAGTAATGAGTTTGAAGAAGCCTGGCTCGACGAGGGATTCAACCAGTATTACGAAGGCCGGATCATGGATGAAACCTACGGGCGTAAATCCTCGGTCGTCAATTGGCTGGGGCTGCGTATGGGTGACTTCGAAATGTCGCGGGATGCCTACGTCCATCTGGATAACCCGGCTATCGGCCCGTCTTTTGGGAATACCTGGCAGTTGCCGGAAGGCTATTACGGCGTGCTTACCTACAACAAAACCGCTACCTGGATGAAAACGCTGGAGGGCCTGCTGGGCCGGCCGCTCATGGACGAGGTAATGCGAACGTACTTCAACCGCTGGAAGTTTAAGCACCCGGCCGCGAAAGACTTCATCGCGATCGTCAACGAGATCGTACCCCGACGGCTGAGTTACCGCTACGGGCCGGATATGAACTGGTTTTTCGAGCAAATCCTCTACGGCGATCAGGTATGCGATTATGAACTAAAGGCTGTCCGGAACAGCAAACAGGGAGCCAACTACCGATCAACCATAACTGTCTACCGCCGGGGCGATGCCCGGATGCCGGTGGAAGTGCAGGTGCATTTCGACGACGGTAGCGAACAGCGGTTACAATGGGATGGCAAGGCCCGTTACCGGACGTTTATGCTGACCCAGCCTGCCAGGGCCGACTGGGCAAAGGTTGACCCTGACCGGAAGCTGTATATTGATACAAACTTGAATAATAATAGCTATGCCGTCCGGGCCTCAGCCGCGCCGGTGGCCAAATACACGGCAAAGTTGCTGTTCTGGGTTCAAAACGTCATGCAATGGCTGGCTTGGCTGGCGTAAATCATTCCGGATATGTCCTTTCTGATGCAATCCTTTCTTATAACCAGGCGTTCCGGCCGGATGCTGCTGGTGATCTACCTGGTGTCGCTGGTTTTAGGTCTATTGGTGGCTTTGCCTTTTTATAATACGTTACGGGCAGAAACCGGCCGCTCGCTTGCTTTTGACGCTTTGCTGGATGGGTTTGACTATACCGTATTTACGGATTTCATGCATGTGCATGGTAAGGCAATCAGCCCGCTGCTATCGGTTGGTCGTTGGGTAAGTGTGGTCTACTTATTCCTGAGCCTATTTTTTACCGGTGGCATCCTAATGCGATTTGCCGAGCCAAACCGGTATGTTAGCATGGGCGCGTTCTGGCAGGCGTGTAGTCACTACTTTCGTCGGTACCTGGCCTTATTCGCGCTGGTTGCACTAACGGTGGCGCTACTGGCATTTATCTGGTTGCTGACGGGTACGCTGCTGGTAATGGCCTTCAGTGATACCTTGTCGGAGCGTGAGCTATTCTGGATTGGCTTCAGCTGCTTTCTGGCTTTTGTACTGATGGCAACGCTGGTGTTGTGCATCGGCGACTACGCCAAAGTAGATATGATGCGTCGGGATGAGCCGAATGCGCTACGGGCATTCGCACGGGCCAGTTTGTTGGTGATTCGGCACGGTAGGCGAACGTGGGGCTTGTACTGGCTCCTGCTGCTGATCAGCACCGGCTGGTTTGCGGTCTACCTGGCTTTCGAAGGGGCGATAGGAATGAGCAGCTGGACCGCCATAGTGCTGGTTTTCCTGATTCAGCAGCTGTTTATTTTCGGGCGCATCGGCCTGAAAGTAGTTACGCTGGGCGTTGCCTGGCAGGTGTTTGACCGGCTGGTGCCACCGCCACCTGTCGTGTATGCCGGGCCGGTACTTACCGAAGCGACAACGACTACTGCCAATGATCCCATAAATGGTGAACCAGTTGAACCCACTTCTGGAACAGGAGATACAGAAAAGACGGCAGACTGAGTAGCCCACTTCGTAATTATACGGCTACTTCGTATACTTGCAGAATTTCCTTTTCTACGCTTCTGGATTTTTTATGTCAACGTCAACGCTTACGCCTAAGCCGAAATCTTCTACCCAGGCTCTTTTTAGTCTGCCCGTTATTGTAGCCGCCCTTGGGTATTTTGTCGACATCTACGATTTGCTCCTGTTTGGTATTGTGCGCATTCCCAGCTTAAAGGAATTAGGCTTAAACGAGGAGCAAGTGTCACGCGTTGGCGCCATGATTCTGAACTGGCAGATGGGTGGTCTGCTCCTCGGCGGCATCCTCTGGGGCGTACTGGGTGATAAACGGGGGCGGTTATCGGTGCTGTTCGGCAGCATCATCACGTATTCCATTGCCAATATTGCCTGTGGCTTTGTTGATCAGATCACCTTTATGGATCCCATTACCTATTACGCAGCCATGCGGTTTATTGCCGGTATCGGGTTGGCAGGTGAGTTGGGGGCGGGTATCACGCTGGTATCGGAGGTACTGCCGAAAGAATTGCGGGCTATCGGCACATCACTGGTGGCAGGTATCGGTTTGCTGGGGGCCGTAGTGGCTTACTTTACCGTGGAGTTATTTAGCTGGCAGTGGTCATTTATTATCGGTGGAGTCATGGGTTTTGGGTTGCTGCTGCTGCGTATCGGGGTTTTTGAGTCAGGAATGTACAAAGACGTAGCCGGCCAGAAGCACGTCCAGAAGGGCAATTTCTTTGCGTTCTTCACCAACCGCACCCGGTTCTCCAAATACATGAAATGCATTGGTATTGGCCTGCCTACCTGGTTTGTTATTGCCATTCTGGCGACGTTCAGCAACGAGTTTGGCAAAGCGCTGGGTGTTGCGGAGCCGATCAGACCTGGTTTGGCTATTATGTGGTGTTACGTAGGCCTAGCCATTGGTGATCTGGCGAGTGGTTTTATCAGTCAGGCCATGAAATCCCGGAAAAAGGCTGTGTCGCTGCTGATGCTGATTACGCTGGTATTTAGCCTGATTTACCTGTATACCGGCGAGAAAAGTGCCACTACGCTCTATATGCTCTGCGTGGGTTTGGGTGTTGGTATTGGCTACTGGGCTATGTTTGTCACCATCGGGGCCGAGCAGTTTGGCACTAATCTACGGGCCACCGCTGCTACTACGGTGCCCAATATGGTGCGTGGTACCGTTATATTCATGAATTTTCTGTACATCAGCCTGAAGCCATCGCTCGATGTCATAAATGCCGGCGCGGTGGTGGGTCTGATCAGCTTTGCCATCGGCTTCTACTCCATCCTGACTATTCCCGAAACCCACGGCAAGGATCTGAATTACCTGGAAGAATAATCTGATTCCAACGAATAGCCGCTCTTACCCTTAAGCAAGCTGCCTTATGCAATCGAATACTCTCCGGCATTCATCTGTTTCGTACCGCTCGCTGTTTTCGTTGCCCGTGGTGGTAGCCGCTCTGGGCTATTTCGTGGATGTGTATGATCTGTTGCTGTTCAACATCGTCCGGGTACCCAGCCTGAAGGACTTAAACCTCTCCGAGGCCGAAATTTCCCTCATCGGCGGACGAATCTACAACTGGCAG
The DNA here is from genome assembly GCF_039541915.1 of Nibrella saemangeumensis. Lineage (NCBI taxonomy): Bacteria > Pseudomonadati > Bacteroidota > Cytophagia > Cytophagales > Spirosomataceae > Nibrella > Nibrella saemangeumensis. The sequence continues at coordinate 65,226 of NZ_BAABHD010000002.1, read as the reverse complement.
CAGGCCGGTCTGCTCATTGGTGGGGTACTATGGGGCGTATTGGGTGATAAACGAGGGCGGCTTTCGGTGTTATTTGGGTCCATTGTTACCTACTCGCTGGCCAATATCGCCTGTAGTTTTGTGCAGGACCCGCAGGTTTATGCGTTGCTGCGGTTTGTTGCCGGCCTGGGTCTGGCCGGCGAGCTGGGCGCAGGTATTACCCTGGTCAGTGAAATTCTGCCGAAGGAACTGCGTGGTTATGGCTCGTCTATTATCGCCGGGGTAGGCCTGATGGGTGCCGTGGTCGCGTACTTCACCGTTACCCTGTTCGACTGGCGTACTACGTATTTAGTTGGCGGGGGATTGGGCCTGATCCTGCTGCTGCTGCGGGTAAGTGTATTTGAGTCAGGGATGTACCTGCAAATGAAGGAGAAAGCCGTCGGGCGGGGTAGTCTTCGGTTACTGTTTTCCCGGCGCAGGCGTTTACTGACTTATTTGTACTGCATGGGCATGGCCGTGCCAACGTATTTTGTCATCGGTATTCTGGCTACGTTCGGCAATGAGTTTGGTCAGGCGCTGGGCATTCCGGAGCCTATTCAGCCGGGTCGGTGCGTAATGTTTACCTACATTGGCATGGTTGTGGGCGATTTGCTCAGTGGACCGTTGAGTCAGTGGATGCGATCGCGCAAACGAGCCATTGGTCTGATGATGGGACTGACAGCCGTATTTGTGGGTATTTATCTGTTTACCGGCATCCGGGCGGCCAGCCTGTTTTATGCCGCCTGCACCGGTATGGGCTTCGCTATCGGCTATATCGCCCTGTTTCTGACGGTGACCGCCGAAAACTTTGGAACCAACCTGCGGGCCACAGCCACCACATCGGTTGCTAATAACGTCCGGGCGACCACGCTACTTACCATTCCTGCTTTTCAGATGCTGAAGCCACTGGTGGGCGTTATCGGGGCCGGAGCCATTGTAGGACTGGTCTGTTTTGTGATCGGTTTCTGGTCGCTGGCCAAACTAGACGAAACGTTCGGTAAAGATCTGGAGTATACCGAAAGCTGAGAAATTTCTGGCTTTTTACTGAGTGGTAAGCTGTTTTTGGGCCGATAGCCACTCATCCTTTTTTTCAGCCGCTGCTCCTAATTCCATCACACACGGGTTCGGGATTGCATCTTTAGGGTGAATGTAAAACACAACACAATCACCTTTTAACATCTGCAACACCATGAAAACGTTCGTTCAACCCGCTGCAAAAATTCTGATAGGAGCTTTGGTATTTGTGTCGTCGCTGGCAGTAGGTCAGGGCGGTGATCCGGACAAAAAATCGTTTGCGGTAGCCATGTACCCGGCCGCCGATGCCTCTAAAGTATGGATGAGTGTAGAGAAAAATAACACGGATCGCCGGCTTCAGGTAGAAATGCTGGACGACAAGCGGCAGATTGTATACTCCGGTGTAGTGTCCAAGAAAACAAAAGCATTCCACCAGCGCTTTGACCTCAGCCAGATTAAAGACGGCTACTATACCTTCCGGATTAGTGACGGAGTTGAAAGTACCGAACGCTCGTTCCGACTATCCACACCTGGCGTGCAGGAGGCCCTCCCGCAGCGCATGATCACCATGAAATAAATAAAGCGCATGAAGGGGCCGCCTGGCCCCTTCTTTATTCCATTACCGCATCTGGTAAATATCGACCAGTCGCTTTACCTCCTCCAGCGTCCGTTCCGGTTTTTTGAACGGGGCAGGAATAGGCCGACGGGCAAACTGCTGGAAATACAGCACGCAGGCATCGCGCCACCAGATGGCTTCTTTTTGCTGCACCGCCAGCCGGCCGGCTACGTCATTAAAAATCTCCGGGTCAACGGCTGGTTTTACCTGTGCCCACTGCTGTTGCATCCATCGTACCGAATCGGCACCGGTGTAGTAGCGGGTGGTAAATTCGTCCCAGAGCGTACGTCCGGTACTTAGTCGTTTGGTCCAGGGTACATGATGGAACCATAGCAGATAGGGCAGCGGGCACGCTTCCATAGTACCCCATTGTTTTTGTACTTCCGGCGTATATAAACTCAAGGCATTACTGCCTGTTGCCGTCCGGTCAAAACCAATTCCTACGGAGTCGGCGCGGTGGTAGTAGGTATGCCGCCAGTCTGGACGGGGCGCTTTGTCCAGCCAGGGTTCGGGGCCGTAGTGTATACCATAACCCATGATGTGATGAACCCCCAGCGGGTTGGTGTAGTTAGCGTAAATCTCCCGCGAGCGGAGCATCAGGCCGGTAATGGTCTTTACCGCCTGCGGGTCACGGGTGAGGGTCATTTTTACCCATTCGTCAGCAATGGCTTCCGAGGTTAGGCTATGGTCCCACGCCAATCGACCGAAAGCATACCAATTCGCCTGACCCATAGTATGCCCGGTCCAGTTGCGGTCGGAACCGGTATTGGCTACCCCTGCCATACCTGTAATCGGGTACCCGTGCAGACTGCCATCAACTACTTTCGCCACCGTAGAGCCTTTGCCTTTGGCATAAGTGTCTGATTCCAGCGTCTCTTTGAATAAAGGTGCTTCGTAGACCATGTGGGTTGCGAAGCCCAGGTATTCCTGCGTGAGCTGAAACTCCATCATCAGGGGCGTCTGAGGCATGGCCCCAAACATGGGGTGGAAGGGCTCACGAACCTGAAAGTCGATCGGACCATTCTTTACCTGCACCAGCACCTTTTTGTTAAACTGTCCATCGTAAGGCTTAAACTCCTCGTAGGCGGCTTTGAAGCGGTCGCCTTTCGGGTCCGCCTTGTAAACGAACGCCCGCCACATCACAACGCCATCATACGGTGCCAGCGCTTCGGCCAGCATGTTGGCTCCATCGGCATGGCTGCGGCCATAATCCTGCGGACCGGGTTCTCCTTCCGAATTGGCTTTGACCAGAAAGCCGCCAAAGTCGGGAATGACGCTGTAAATTTCCTTTACTTTATCAGCCCACCATTTCCGCACCTGCGGGTCAAGCGGATCAGCGGTCTTCAAGCCACCCACCGTGCGCGGAGCGGGAAAGTATACTGACAGATATACTTTGATGCCGTAGGGTCGGAAGACGTTGGCCAGCGCGGCTACCTTCTTTAGGTATTCACCGGTCATAAAGCGGGGACTGGCATTGACATTGTTCACCACGGTGCCGTTGATACCGATAGAGGCATTGGCACGGGCGTAGTCGCGGTAGCGTGGGTCGAGCCGTTCGGGTAGTTCGTACCACTTCCAGAGCGAAGAACCGGCGTAGCCCCGCTCAATGGTTCCGTTTACGTTGTCCCAGTGGTTGAGCAGCCGGTATTGTACTTTGGGGCTGCTGGTCAGGGTGAGGTTGGTAATCGGTTGCAACGTTTGCAGTTGCCGCAGCAGGGCAAACGTACCATACAGCACGGCGGCAGCGGTTTTGCCGGTGACAATGATATTGTTCTGCCGGCTGACAATGCGGTAGCCTTCGTTGTTGAGCGTCTGCACATCAGCATTAGGTGCCGGGCTTACAGACAGGATAATACCCCCGGTCCGGCTGCCGGCATTCGGGTTAACAGGTATCGACTTACCCAATAATCCCTGCAAACCTGTTTGTAGCTCACTAGCGGCTGTTTGTAAGATAGGACTGCTGGCATTCACCGCGATAAACTGGGCGGAACGGGCATAGCCATCGCGCCTGGCAGCATCTTTTATGAGATCGTATTTCAGCCACAGGCGGTAACCGTCGTCGGCGTGAGCACTGTAGGTCAGTACGAGTAAGGCGATTAATATTCTTTTCAACATATGCTTAGCTCGCAGAGAAGGTTTCGGGGTTTGGCGTAACCAATTCGTTATCTGCCAATGCCCGCAGAATCCCAAGTTCGAGGCCTCTGATTTCGGCCAGACCCCGCAGGCGGCCAATGGCAGAGTAGCCGGGGTAGGTCTTTTTGTGCAGATCATCGAGCATCTGGTGGCCATGATCGGGTCGCATTGGAATGGAGGTCTCGCCAACACCGAGGCTGGCACGTCGCTGTTGTTCCAGGACAATGGCTTTTATAACCGCATACATATCGACATCGCCCGTGAGGTGGTCGGCTTCGTGGAAGTTGCGCGGGTCATCTTCCCGTTTGGTAGCGCGTAGGTGGATAAAGTGAATCCGCTCACCAAACCGCCGGATTATACCTGGTAAATCGTTATCGGCGCGAACACCCAGCGAGCCGGTGCAGAAAGTGATGCCGTTGGCAGTTATGTCGCAGGCGGTCATTAGTTGCGCGAGATCAGCCTCGGTGCTGACAACCCTTGGTAGTCCCAGCAACGGCCGCGGGGGGTCGTCGGGATGAATGCAGAGGTTGATACCAACTTCCTGGGCCACCGGTGCCACTTCGCGAATGAAATGGTATAGGTTCGCCCGCAGGTCGCTGTCATTGATGGTTTTATACTCATCCAGCAAGCCCTGGAACGTCTCCAGCGTAAAGCTTTCTTCAGAGCCCGGCAAACCGAGCAGTACAATCGCTGACAACTCCATGATCCGCTCAGGACTCATCTGCGAAAACTGCCGGTGGGCGGCAGCGATCGTCTCCGGTTCGTAATCGGCTTCGGCACCCGGCCGCTTCAGAATACAAAGGTCAAATACGGCAAAATCCTCCCAGACAAATCGAAGGCCACGGGAACCGTCCGGCATTTCGTAATTCAGATTGGTGCGCGACCAGTCCAGCACCGGCATAAAGTTGTAACAGACGGTCTTAATGCCACATGCGGCCAGGTTGCGCAGCGACTGCTTATAGTTTTCGATGCAGATATCCCGGCCCGGACGTCCTTTTTTGATGTCCTCGTGTACCGGCAGACTCTCGACTACCACCCAGTGCAGGGGCGAATACCGGGCATTGCCGGCTTCGATAAGCTGCTGCCGCTTTTGAATCTCTTCAACGGACCATACCTCCCCAACCGGAATCTGGTGCAGCGCCGACACGATACCGGTGCAGCCAGCCTGCCGGATATCCATCAGCGAAACGGGGTCGTTTGGGCCGAACCACCGCATTGTTTGTAGCATTCCCATAGTAATGCAGAAATTGTCTTTAAATCAACTGGTTAGCGCCTGGCTCCGGAAAACCAGATTTTTTGATGTAAAAAGCATAAAAGAGCAGGGGTATACCGTCTTCCCGACAGAAACAGAAAATTCACAAACAACAATCAGCAACACCAGGTTGTAGCTTAAAATCTATGGTTCAAGTAGACTTTATCATTATGGAAAGAAGACATATCATGCCGCATTGGTGGCTGCTGTTAGCCAAGTCGGCGCTGTTTATTGTAATCGGACTGCTCACGATGCTGGTGGGTGATGAACCCTCATCTGCAACCATTACCATTGTAGGTGTAATGTTTATCATTGCCGGCGTATGTCACTTTGTGTTCTCGCTACCCTTCCGTCAGCTCGACAGAAGTTATTGGTTTCACCTGATACAGAGTGTGGCAGATATCGGCTTTGGTGTTTCTATTCTGCTAATGGCCGTTCAGGAAGCGCGGGTGTTTATGGATAACCTGGGGTTTTGGGCGCTGATATACGGGGCTATTCTGACCACGCAGGCGATGTTTAACTTTTTATCGCTACGCGCCGGGCGGGCTGATAATCTCTCTCCCCGGACGTTACAGGCCATTGCAGCGGCCATTGCGGTATCGCTGGCGTTTTTCCTGATGCTGTTCGGCCCCCGAAATGCCCAGGCCTGGCTTTGGATTGGCATTCACTTTATAGCGCTGGGAGGTATTTATATCCTGAACACCCTGCGGCTGCGAGCTTCATTCGGGCAGGGCTATTACGACCAGACATATCAGAATCGATAATTGACCGATCGCTATGTCAGCAGAAAACCCTCCGACTTTCCGGAGGGTTTTCTGCTATTATACCTGTGTTTCGCTCGTGGCCACCTGTTCAGCTTCGACCTGTTTGCGCACCTGCTCGCCGATCGGTGTATACTGAACGTCGCAGGGATAGCCAAACAGACAGTTGGTTTTGATCTGCCGGGCAACACCCTCGGGAACCATTCGTTCCCAGCCGTCTTCGCCCCGCTGCACCATGTCGAGCACCTGATCCGTTACTATATGCAGATTTTGCTCGTTGTAATTATTAATATCCTCGATTTTATCGTTCTGGATGAGGTATTGATACAAGGGCTCCAGGTTAGGCGCCAAATGAAACTCCTGACAGGTATAGATCTTGCCCTCCCGCAGGGTTGGGTACACAAAGAGTTTCACCTTGCGGCTGAACAGCGCTGCAAATGATTCCAGAATACCGCCCGGTAGAAACTCGTAATGCTCCTCTTCGAAAATATACTCCAGATTGGGAATTCCAAGGATGAGGCCGATCTTCAGGCGGGTCAGCCGCGAGAGATAGGCTACCAGCCGGTAGTACTCGTGGTAGTTGGAGATCATCACCGTCTGGCCCAGCGAACACAAAATATCTACCCGGTCGAGGAAGTCTTTCTCGTCAATACCCTGCTCATTGGCTTTGAGGTTATGCAGGGTTAGCTCCGAAACGGATACAACCCGTTCGGTATCCACGTCCGGTTCCGCCTGGAACTGCTTCAGTCCGTTTTCCAGCATATCGACGTGAACGTTCGTTACTGGCCGCAGCCGGCCGCGCAGCAGCAGAATATGCTTTTTGTAAAGCGCTTCGGAAGGTTGTAGCACCCGTCCGTCGGGGCCAAACAAGGCCGCGTCGGTAAAGCCATTCTTTACCAGATGTAAGCTCATCAGCCGGCTATCGACATTGGCAAAATCGGGGCCGTCAAAGCGAATCATATCGATCTGAATTCGCTCCGGTGTCAGATCATCCATTAGCGACAGAACCAGTGTTTCCGGGGACTTGAAATAATAAAAGCAGCCGTAAATCAGGTTGGTACCGATGATGCCGAGCGCCTGCTGCTGCAGGATATTTTCGTTATCCAGCATCCGGACGTGGATAATGACGTCGTTGTAGGCTGCCTGCGGATTAAGCTGAAAGCGCAGCCCCAGCCAGCCATGCCCTTCGTTGGTTTTCTGGTAATTCAAGGCGACAACCGTATTAGCGAAGGCAAAAAACGTGGTATCGGCTCCGCGCTTTTCGGCCAGCCGCTTTTCCAGCAGGCTGTATTCTTTGTTGAGCATTTTCAGCAGCCGGGATTCTACTACGTAACGGCCGCTTTCTTCCGGCCCGTAGATGGCGTCGCTGAACGTCATATCGTATGCCGACATGGTTTTGGCAATGGTACCGGAGGCTCCTCCTGACTTAAAAAACATGGCCGCTGTTTCCTGGCCGGCCCCGATCTCGGCAAAGGAGCCGTAGATTTTTCGGTCCAGGTTCACCCGAAGGGCCTTTTGTTTCGTTCCTATATTTTTTTCGTACATGTGGTCCGGTGTTTGTCGATGCTTAAATTAATGCTTTCAAAATTATAAAAACAGTGTCGGACCCTAAAGAGTCATCGGTTACTGATTTGTTATTCGTATACGGCACCCTGATGCAGCGGGCCCGTAACCCATTCGCTGAACAGCTTCACCGTCAGAGCACCTACCTGGGCCGGGTCTGGCTACCGGGGAGACTATACCGGGTCGGCTGGTTTCCCGGAGCCATCAGCGACCCCTCTGGCACCAACCGCGTCTGGGGCGAAATTTGCCAACTGCACCACCCAGCCCGTATGTTGGCGATCCTCGACGACTACGAGGACACCGCCGATAGTGGTTCCGGAGTTGGTTTGTTCGTACGCAGACTGCTGCCGCTTACCGCCCTTAGACGAACGTTGCCCTGCTGGGTTTATTTATACAATGGGCCAACCGATACTTTGGAGCTAATCACAACCGGCGATTTTAACCCATTCCTATAAACGACAAAAAGCAACCCAATGGGCTGCTTTTTGTCAGAATACGCCTAAAAATCTTACTGATGTGTCTCCAGGACCGGCGCTTTATCGAACATATTGCTACCACCGGCCTTCTGCGTAATAGACGATGAAATCACCGTTGCAGACTCCTGCGGGGCGGCCGCACGACGAGCCGTCCGGGCCCCGGTAATCTGGTAAATGGCCTCGCTCAGCATAATTTCATTAATGTCGCCAAACTGTTTCCAGTCCTGCGTCAGTAACTCATCAATCTTGATTGAAGGTGTGAAGCCGGCCGAATAATCAGACTGCCCAAGGGCGTTGAATGATTTCGATACAATCGGCTGCATACCCCACTTGATCTTCTTATTCTTATCGTCGAGCGTGATCGAACCAACGTTTTTACCGTAGGTGGTAGCACCGATGGTGGTAACGGTCATGAAAGGACGAAGGCCATTGATCACCAATTCACTGGCTGAGGCCGTCCGGCGGGTGGTCAGCACATAAACCCGGTTCAGGTTACCGCCGATGTTGTTGGCTTTTGTTTTGAAGTAGTCGAAGAAGAAATCTTTCCCGTACTGCTTCTCCAGTTCAGGCGTCAGGGTTTTGTTCCACTCTTTGCGGGCAAATACCTTTGACTGATCGACACCCCGGCCGATGAGGCTGGCCAGATTGGTGGCCGATGTTACATAGCCACCCGGATTGTAGCGGAAGTCTATAATCAGTTCGTTGACGCCTTTCGCCTTGAACTTGCCGAAAATAGCGTCCAGCTGGTTGTCGTACGTGTTCACAGTGCTACCGTTAGGGCCGGGTACAAACTGGTTGTACACAAAATAGCCAATGGTTTTGTCGGCGATGGTGTACACCGTATCCATCAGGATTGGGTTCTCCTGCCTGACAACAGCCGTTACAGTTTTAGACTCGTCGGTCGTTACAACCTTGCCATCCTGCAGTTTGGCAAAGCCGTAGGTAAACGTAGACCCATCGCCATACAGCAATTGGGAGTAATTCGCCGACGTCAGCTTTTGCCCGTTTACTTTATAAAAGATGTCACCGCGCTTAATACCGGCCTGAGCCGCCGGTGAGCCGGGGTGTGTATACAGTACTTTCCCGTAAATATCGTCTGTGCCGGCCGGGCGGTATAGTTGAAACTCCATACCATCGGTTTTGGACTCCCCGTTAAGGGAGGCTTTCAGTTCGTCGGCGCTCTCCTGAATCCAGGAGAACCGGTCACCGTCGGGCCGGGCCGTGGCGTCCCAGCTATACAGCAGCGACTTGAAGAACTCAGCCGGCTTCAGAGTTGTATTCGGACTGGCCGGTATTTTATCGTTCCAATAGTAATAATCGCGCATGTTCTCCAGAATCCACCTGTTGACTTCCTGGTCGGAGACCGAGGAGGTAGAGATTGTAGATGGTTGCGGAGTCACTGAATCAACCTCCTTTTTACAGGAAGTCATCAAAAAAGCTCCTGCTGCTATCAGACACAGAGAGAAGCGCCATTCACGACGTTGGATCATATAGTTTAGTTTTTCTTGGCTTGGTTAGGCATTAAATAAACGCTTTTGTAAGCCAATAAGTGCTTAAAAATTTATTAAAATCCCGCCATATAAGCGTTCTCAAACATAAACTAAAGGGATTGGTTGCACAGCGCGGCTTAAGAATTTTCGTATGATTGCATCCGGGTTTTCCCACTAGCAAAAAGACATCGACATGCCGGAACGATACTTGATCATTTTGCTGCTCCTGCTGGCGGGCTGGCGCAGTCAGGCGCAATGGCAGCTTCAGCAACCCGGTACCAGCGCCAGTTTTAGAGCCGTAAGTGCCCCCAGCGCCACTATTATGTGGGCCGGTGGCTCCCAGGGGACAGTAGCCCGGACCGTTGACGGAGGAGCTAGCTGGCAGGTCTTAACTATACCCGGTGCTGACTCACTGGATTTTCGGGGGATTGTGGCTTTCGATGCCAGTCGAGCTATTGTAACCAGCGCCGGCCCTGCCGAACGTAACCAGGCCCGTATCTATGAAACCCTGGACGGTGGGAAATCGTGGCAACTTCGGTTTCAGACGCAGACGGCGGGTGTATTCTTTGATGGCATTGCCTTCTGGGATCGGCGGCACGGTATTGTGTTCAGCGATCCGGTAGACGGTAAATGGTTTCTTCTCTGCACCCAAAATGGTGGCCGGACCTGGCAGCGTATACCGCCGGATGCCCTACCACCGATGCATAAAGGGGAAGCGGCATTTGCCGCCAGCAACTCGGCTATGGTCGTGGAAGGGCGCCGGAATGTATGGATTGGTTCGGGTGGCGCTACTGCCGGCCGGGTGTTCCGGTCACAAAACCGGGGCAAAAGCTGGACTGTTGCAGAAACCCCAATACTAGCGGGCGCTTCGTCGGGCATTTTCGGTTTGAGGTTCTGGACCAGCCGGCATGGTATGGCCGTTGGGGGGGATTACCGGCAGGAAAAAGAGCCGGTGCAGAATATCATCGCTACCAGTGATGGCGGTCAGACCTGGCAGCCTGTTACGCCGGTCCTGCCGCCCGGATTGAAGGAAGCGATTGGCCGGTTGGCCGATGGACGACTGGTGGCCGTAGGGCCTTCGGGCACGAGTGTTTCGGCAGATAACGGAAAAACCTGGGTTCAGGCCGTAACGGAAGGTTTTCATGCCCTTTCGTGTGCTGGTAATACCTGCTGGGCGGTGGGCGCTCGCGGAAAAATTGCCCGGCAAACGTTTCGCTGAACAATCCGGAGCGGCAGGTAGTCGTTTTAGAACCGTATTCGTACTACCAGCATTGTTTATGAATTCGTATACGGTTTGTGTTGTCGCTGGCCTGATTACGCTGTCAGCCTTTGTGCCCGCCCCGGCACCCCAGTCTCCTCCCACCAACGGGAATTTTGTTTGTAATTATTCCGGCATCAACGGCCTGCTGGCCAACTGCAACTACGTCCGGTCTGCGTCCAACGGTCATGCCGAGAAAGTGGTTGAACGTATCCTGAAGCCCATTGGGCTGATGCGTAATTTCAAAATCATTGAGTGCCCGAATACCCAGAACTGCTTTGCTACCGTCGTAAATGGTCAACGCTACATTATTTACGACGGAGCTTTTATGCAGCGAATTGAGACTGTTACCGAGACCGACTGGTCGGCTATCAGTATCATGGCGCATGAGATTGGTCATCATTTGCAGGGTCACACCATCGATGGGCGGGGTGGTCAGCCGCAGAAGGAACTGGAAGCCGATAAGTTTTCCGGCTTTGTACTGCACCAGTTAGGCGCTTCGCTGGAAGAATCGCTGGTAGCCATCAGGGCACTCGGCAACGAGCATCCAACCCCCACGCATCCGGCCAAACTGTCGCGCGTTGAACACATCCGCAAAGGCTGGCTGGAGGCCGAAGAAATGTATCCCCGTACCAAGACAGCCGGCCGACCGGCTCCGGCCACGATCGCGTCAAGCAGACCGGCTCCGGCAACTCCGGTTGACAATAAGCCTGCCAGCGTATCGGCCAATCGGGTTGGTTGCCTTTCCGGCAACTGTCTGGACGGTAAAGGCGTATTCATGTATCCCACCCGCGAACGCTACGAAGGCGACTTTGACGAAGGTGATAAGCATGGTGCAGGTACCGAATACTATGCCGATGGAAAGCTGAAATACAAGGGAGGCTTCAAAGATGACGTCAGATCCGGTACAGGCATCTACTACTACCGCAACGGCGACCGCTACGCCGGTCAGTTCGTGAACAATACACCCAATGGCAGGGGGACGTATTATTTCGCCGACGGCGACCGTTTTAACGGCTACTTTCGCAATGGTCGCCGGCATGGCCCTGGTATTCTCTATAATGCCGAGGGTACGGAGGAAGAGCGGGGCCTATATGAGAATGACGAAAAGATAAGGTAATCCAGGCTGGTTCTAAGGATAAGTATCTAAACGTTGTAATGTTGTATATTTAGCAATTATGATAGTTGTACTATCGATATTAATAGTACAGTGTATTAGAATTTTTATAATATATATGTTTTAAGGCAAGGCTAATTTAAATTTGTGAGTTACAAATCCGTCTTTTCCTTAAAACTCTAATGGAATCACTTGTACAGGAGCCTGTTTTGGACAGAGTAGTATCCTTTGTTCAGCGAAAAATTTTGCGGAGCTATAAAGCTCGTCTGGACCACCAATACAAACATGGCGGTTGGGCCTGGTTGGGCCGCCTGGATGAACTGGCTCACCACCAGATTCTCGCCGGGTATTTCAATTATTTGAAGAAAGAAGGTTCCATTCTGGACCTCGGCTGCGGAGAAGGGGTACTGAACGACAGTATCCAAAAGTCAAATTACTCCCGGTACGTTGGCGTTGACCTATCGAGCGAAGCCGCCCGCATTGGCAACGAGAAACGGGGCGACGAGAAAACGAGGTTTTACCAGGGTAATATGGATACGTATGTACCCGAGGGTAAGTTTGATGTTATCTGTATTAACGAAGCCCTGTATTTCTCCAGCAATCCGAATAAGCTGCTGAATCGACTGCAGGCTCACCTTGAACCAGATGGCTTCTTTATGATTTCGCTGCTTTCACCGAAAGGCGACACAATCTGGAGTGATCTATACCAGCAATACGAATTTCTGGATGAAAATAAGGTAACGAACATCCGAAATGTGACCTGGACCTGTCGAATCCTGAAACCGCGTACCCATTAACCAGAAACTTAAAAGGAGTGGTCCGCTCTCAGAAGCCGCTGCTGAGGTTTTTCTGAAAGCGGACCACTTGTCGGTTTGCCGGCGGTTAGAAAGCAAGCGCGGTCTTTTCGATAATATCGCAGGCTTCGTGCATCTGCTCTTCGGTAATGACCAGGGGCGGAGCAAACCGGATTTTATCGCCGTGGGTAGGTTTGGTCAGCAGACCATTGTCGCGCAGACGCATACAAAGCTCCAGCGCAGTTCCTTCGCCATACGCCGGCCGCTCCTGGATTACCAGCGCGTTGAGCAAACCCTTGCCGCGCACCATCTTTACCAGGTCTGTCTTCTCGCCTAGGGCATTCATTCGGGCCCGGAAAACCTCTCCCATAGCCGCCGAATTGTCGGCCAGTTTTTCGTCTTCTACTACTTGAAGAGCCGCCACCGTAACGGCACAAGCCAGCGGATTGCCTCCAAACGTGGAGCCGTGTTCGCCGGGCTTAATGGTGAGCATTACTTCGTCGTCGGCCAGCACCGCCGACACCGGCATAGTCCCGCCCGATAAAGCTTTGCCCAGTACCAGCAGGTCTGGCTTTACGTCTTCGTAGTCGCAGGCCAGCCGCTTGCCGGTACGGCCGATACCAGTCTGTATTTCATCGGCAATCAACAGGACGTTGTATTTGGTACATAATTCCCGAACTCCGCGCAGGTAGCCTTCATCCGGCACCACCACGCCGGCCTCGCCCTGAATCGGCTCCACCATAAAGCCGGCAATATTCGGATCCTGGCGGAAGAGATTTTCCAGCGCATTCAGGTCATTATAGGGCACCAGCAGGTAACCAGGCAGCAGCGGTCCAAAATCCCGGGTGCTGCTGGAATCAGTAGATGAGGAGATTGCCGCCAGCGTTCGGCCCCAGAAATTTCCGGTAGCGTATACCGTCCGGGCCTGGTCCTGCGGAACTCCTTTGACCAGATATGCCCACTTACGGGTCAGTTTCAGGGCGGTTTCACCGGCTTCAGCTCCGGAGTTCATCATCAGCGCCTTATCGTAGCCGAAATAATCGCAGAGGTATTTGACACAGACCCCGGTCTTGTCGTTGAAAAAAGCGCGGGAGGTCAGTGTCAGTCGTTGGGCCTGTTCAATCATAGCGTTGATGATGCGCGGGTGACAGTGTCCCTGGCTCACCGCACTATAGGCCGATAAAAAGTCGAAATACCGGCGGTTATCGAGATCCCAGACAAACACGCCCTGGCCGCGGGTAAGAACCACCGGCAACGGCTTATAATTATGTGCTCCGTACTGCCATTCCAGCTCTATAGTTCGCTCGGTAGCGGACTGGTGTAATGTAGACTCCATGCTATCTGCTTAGTTTTCTGGCGGTTAAGGACCTGCACTTTAACGCCTTAATTATGTATAACCATTTGTATGAACAGCAGGTTACCCACCAAAACTACCAATTTTGCCAGAGACTGCCAACTAACATGAAAGCTCACTCACGAAAGAAACCCAAAGTGCCAGGACTAGACGAAGAGGATTATTATTACGAACACAATTTTCTGGTTTTTACGGCGGCTTACCATTTAAAACGGGGGTATTGTTGCAAAAGCGGGTGCCGCCATTGCCCGTATGGTTTCAAAAAAAGAGAAGGATAGTTTGCAGGTTACCAAATAATTGCGCAAATTTGCACCCTCAAAAGGAAAACGAGTACGGTCATGGCCAGAGTTTGTCAAATAACGGGAAAGCGGACGCGGGTTGGAAACAACGTTTCTCACGCCAACAATAAGACAAAGCGTAAATTCTATCCTAACCTTCAGCGGAAGCGTTTCTTCCTGGAGTCAGAAGGTGAGTGGGTTACGCTGCGCGTGGCAACGTCGGCAATTAAGACCATCAATAAGAAAGGTCTTGAAGCTACCCTCCGTGACGCACACAAAAAAGGTACGCTTTCTATCTAAAAACTACCGGCTGCGCGACATTGTCCCGGCCTGGTGTTTTAACAAGGTATTTAATGGTACCATAAAGCCTCTTCCGCGGAAGAGGCTTTGTTGTTTTTGAGGGACCAGTCTGCTTAAATGAGCCGTTTCAGCGCGAACTGCGCGACCACGATTTGCCCGCTGCGACGAACCAGCAGGGTGATCTCCTTGCCTTCCCCTTTCTGCAGTAGCTTATAGATATCGCTGATGGTTAATTCACCGGCCGGATTGTTATTGATAAACATCAGTTCATCGCCTTCGCGCAGCCCCGACATATCTGCCGGTGAGCCTTCAATAATCTTATCAATGTAGTAGTTGCGGAACCGCTCACCCTTAGCTTTCAGCTCCAGGCCGCTCATGTCGTGTTCAAACGATTCTTTCAGCAGGCGCTTTACGGGCTTGAGCACAATGTACCGCTCCTGGTAATTGAACGTAACGCGGAACCGGCGCAGCAACTCACAGCCGACGTTCCCCTGCCGTTCCGGCGCGTTGACCAGCTTCATTCCAAACGAAATACTGTCGGGAAAGGACGCCAGAATGTTTTTTAGCTCATACCGGCCCAGCCTTATCTTTTCAATGCGTCCCATGCTGCCGTTGATGACCCCGTTCAGGCCACGGCCCAACTGCGCCCGAATTACTTTTTCCGGCAGCGGCAGTGATTCGGGGTCGCGGGTGCGGTCGAGCAGCAGCGCGTGACCGGCTCCGGTATCCAGCACTACCCGCAGCGGCATGGTCCTGTCGCCGTCTACTACCGCCATTACGTCCAGATACGGCTTGGTATCCTGAATAGTGATTGGGTAACGGTCGCCTTTCGACTTACGGTATTTGTATTTGCGGGGCTGCATCAGGATGATTTCCTTCGACATAAAATCGATGGACACTACAAAATTGTCAAATACTTCGTAGCCAAATATGCCATGTACCGGCACCCCAACGTATTCGGAGAGTTTGAGGACGTCTTCATCCAGCACCACGAGGTTTTGGTGAGCCGCATGCATACTCCCCATACTGATGTGATTATCAATGGCAACCGAAGCTGTAAGTTGATTACCCTCACCGGCACCGGTAATTTTCACCTTACGCGAAAAGTTGAGCTTTTGGTTGCGTAAAGCGGCTGGGTCTGTGATGATGGTGGCACTAACCCCCGTATCGAGGATGAAATAAAGCGTATCGGAACTGTTAATTTTTACAGGGACCAGGATAAGATTAGAGTGAAGCTGAAAGGGAATTCTGGCATAGGAACGATTACCGGTCAGATAAAAGCCATACCGGTCTTTGTCTGGTACTTTGGGGTCATTACCTGCTGCCGTAAGCCACACCCCCAACAAGCTCACTATCCAGCACAGGGTTTTCATAGAAGTAAAGATTTACATTCGAAATTTAAAACTTTTTTACAATAAAACACAATTTTTCTGGCTAAAGAGCCGGATTTTCCCTCTTCTGATTAACCGGTTTCCAACCAATCAACCAAATCTGAAACAGGGTAAAAGGCAATCCGGCAAAATTGGCTAATTTCGCCGGCACTATTAAAACGTAAAAAGTATGTCAGTTTGTTCAGACAAACTGATACAGAATTCTTTACTAAAGCTTACATACCTATGCGGAAGAAAATTGTAGCCGGCAACTGGAAGATGAACAAAACCCTCGACGAAGCCACGGCCCTGGTGTCTGAGGTGGTCAATATGGTTAAAGACGAGGTCACCGGCGATGTTCAGGTGGTGTTGTGCCCGCCCGCCATTTATCTGACTACCGTCCGGCAGTACCTGTCCGGGGATGGCCGTGTAGCGCTGGGCGCGCAAAACTGCCACGAAAAGGCCTCCGGTGCTTATACCGGCGAAGTATCAGCCCCCATGCTGCAATCAATTGGGGTGCAGTACGTGATTCTGGGCCACAGCGAACGGCGGCAATATTTTCGGGAAACCAACGCGCAACTGGCCGAAAAAGTAAACCAGGCGCTGGCAAACGGACTCACACCCATCTTCTGCTGTGGTGAATCGCTGGAGCAGCGGGAAGCTGAGATTCACCAGGTTTTTGTGCGTACGCAACTTACCGAAAGCCTGTTTCATCTGTCGCCGGAGCAGTTTGCCCGCATCGTCATTGCCTACGAACCTATATGGGCTATCGGCACCGGCCTGACAGCCAGTACAGGGCAGGCCCAGGAAATGCACGACCTGCTGCGCCGGCATATTGCCGAAAAATACGGCGAAGAAGCAGCCCAAAGTACCTCCATACTGTACGGCGGTAGCTGCAATGAAAAAAACGCACCGGAGCTGTTTGCCTGCCCCGATGTGGATGGTGGTCTTATCGGCGGAGCTTCGCTTAAATCGCGGGAGTTTACTAATATCGTGAAAGCGAGACAGTAATGGCTGGTTAGTACAGAGGACCATGCGAAATTTTTAGACAGCTACGGCTGGATACCTTTGAGATAATTGATAACTTGGGCAGCATATAAGAGCTGCCCATTTTGTTTGCAGACGGGTACTTTCGGGAGCTGGGCACTAGCTTTTTGCCGGTTATCTAAACCCCAACCATCTATGGGACATGTACAAAACAAGCGCTTACGTACGGCTTTTCTGCTTCTGTGGCTTTTCTCCGCCTTTCCTGCGCTGGCCCAGCGTACCCAACTCAGGGGCTTTTTTGATTTTGTCACTTATTACCAAAACAACCGGGTGGGTTTTACCTTAGGTGAGCAAACCTTATTTATAACCTCTGAGCTGAATGATCGCTTTTCGTTTTTAGGAGAAACTTCGTTTCGGGTTTCACCCCAGTCGCCGACCGGCTTCAACGTAGCCGTTGAGCGGCTGGTCATTAAGTACAACTACTACGGAAACCATAATATTCTGGTCGGCAGGCACCACCCGCCCGTCAATTACTGGAACGATGTCTACCACCGCGGCCGGATTTTCTACCCTACTATTGAATGGCCGCTCCTGTTTAACGCGGGTATTATACCGTTACGGGGCACGGGTATCAGTTTTCAGGGAATGAATTTAGGTTCTTTACGCTTCGGCTATGATCTGATGGTTACCAACGGATTAGGGTCGGGTGACATAATCGACAATGACCGGTTTAAGGCTGTAACGGCTTCTGTGCATATTAAGCCGGTGCAGGAGCTTAAAGTGATGGCTTCTTACTACCATGATGTTATCTCTCAGGGAGCGATCGTGAACGACCGTCCTATTCGGCAACAGGTAACACAGAACCTGCTCACAGGCTCAGTGTCTTATTTTGGGAAGAAGTTTGAACTGGTAGCCGAAGGCACTTCGGCCAATAACCAGTCTGATTCAACGGGGGGGCGGAATACCCTGGCCTCGTATGTCTATGCTGGAGTCCGGGTGGCTCCAAAGTTTATTCCTTACATCCGGTTTGATAATATTCGGTACAGCACCGGCGAGGTGTTTTATTTTAAAGATAACACGACGTCATTTGTGGCCGGATTGCGGTACGAAATCAGCTACCTTACTGTTGTAAAACTGGAGTATCAAACCCGGAATTCGGAGGTTTCGGGTTCGTCAGATGCCTTGAAAGCACAGCTTGCCATCGGTTTTTAATCAATAGAGATGAAACACTTCATAAATCGTATAGGGACTATAGCCGGGTTGATCCTGCTGCTGGGTGGTTACACAAGCGGAGTAGTTCAGGCGCAAACCCTGGCGGCAGCAGATGGTCCGGATGAAGGCATTCGTATCCTGTTTTATCAGGAGGCCGGGCTTACCGTCATCGGTCACACGAGGGGCGTACCGGCCGAACTGAAAGAGAATCAGTTAAGAGCGATTTTGCGGGGAGAGCGCCAGCGGTGGGCCGACGGCACTAAAGTGATCATTGCCCTGATGAAAACCAATACCAACGTGGGGCTGGACACCGGCAAAAAGATTTTTAACATGACAGCGCACGAGCTTAACAAATACTGGCTGGCGCTGGTGTTTCAGGGTAAGGCCGATGCGCCTAACTTCTTCAATACCGAAAGCGAACTGGAATCGTTTGTAGCTCAGACACAGGGCGCCATTGGGGTACTCAGTCAACTCTCCGGAGCGGCTAAAACTGTGCTGGTCGACGGGAAGCGGTCTTTGTAGCGGACAGGTGTTTTAGTTTTTTCCTATGCGTACAACGGTAAAGACCAAGATCTGGATAACGGTGCTGACGGTTGTACTGCTGTTTACCTCGTTTATTTTGTTTTACGTTCCGATGGTGCAGGGACGTTACCTGCTAAACAACTTCAACAAGGAGGTTCAGAATTTTGCGCATACTGTGGCGCTGGGGGTCCGCATCGCCATGACTGAGCAGAACTTTGAAGGGGTGCAGATGGCGATGGACTTTGTGCGGGATGACCCGCAACTAAGGTATATCAGCCTGCTTCAGGTAGATACAGTCTGGAACGCCAATCACGCTGCTTTCAAGCTGAATAGAACCATTTTTAAGAGCTTCCCGGATAAGGCTGCTGTTGATGTACGTGCGGTTTCGAATGACTCCACCGTGGTGAAGCGCTCTGCCTTTGCTACACCGGCCATGAACGGCGAGATTCTGCTGGCGTTTGCTACCGACGAAATTGTGCAGGCTAAAAAGCAGATCCGGCTGGCTTCCCTGTTTTTCAGTGCTCTGGTATTGGGAATCGGAGGGGCCATCGGGCTTTGGCTGGCCAGGAATATTTCGGTACCGGTATTGGCGCTCCGTAATGCAGCTTACAAAGTTGGCGAAGGGGACCTGACCCAGCGCGTCGAAACGCGGACCAACGATGAGATTGCCGAACTAGGGACTGCTTTCAACAAAATGGTGGATGACCTGGCCGTAGCCCGGCGGGAGGTAGATGAGCGTACCAAGGAACTGCTTATTGAGAAGCAAAAGACCGAAGAACTGCTGGTCGACCTTCAGAAAACGCTGGCCGACCTGAAAGAAACACAGGAGCAGTTAATTCGTCAGGAGAAGTTAGCCTCCATCGGCCAGCTTACCAAAGGTATTGTCGACCGCATGCTGAACCCATTAAATTACATTAATAATTTCTCCCAACTAGCCGTCGATCTGCTGAGAGAAGTGAAGGATGTTTTAGAGCAGGAAAAGGATCATTTTACGGAGGATACCTATGCCGATGTAACCGACCTGCTCCAGCTTATCGAAGCCAATTTAACTAAAGTAGGCGAACATGGCGGCAGTGCCTCCCGGATTGTGAAAGGGATGGAAAAGCTCCTGAAAGAACGTTCCAGCGAGTTTATTCCAACGGATATAAATGCCCTGATCGAAAACAGTCTGAATATGGCGCTGCAAGAAGCACGGGCCGAATACAAAGGCCTAACCATAAAAGTGATAACGGATTTTGATAATACCGATCAGCAGGTCAGTGTACTTCCTTATGAGATTAGGTCAGTGATTATGAACCTGGTGAATAATGCGGTCTACTCCATTTACGAAAAGTCGCTGCGGGTTAACGCCTACACCCCTGAGCTATTCATTAAAACCAGGTTTTCCAGTGAGGGACTGGAAGTGCGGGTGAAAGACAACGGCAAAGGCATTTCCGAAACCGAAGTTAAACAACTGTTCTCACCATTCTTTACGACCAAGCCCACGGCTAAAGGTACTGGTCTGGGACTTTTTCTGAGCCAGGACATTATCAAAATGCACAGAGGGAATATAACCGTCGATACTCAGGAAGGAGAGTATACGGAGTTTAATATTATGCTACCGCTCAACGCTTGAGAACAGGCAGGCAACACCACTATTATAGCTATCTAAGTGTCAACACAGCATCATACCGCAGCCGACTGGGTGGCCAGATTGGGGATGCTGCCGCATCCGGAAGGAGGCTATTTTGCCGAAACCTACCGCTCCGCCGAAACCATTTCGCAGCATGCTTTACCTGGACGCTTTACTGGTGACCGCAACTTCGGTACAGCTATTTATTTTCTGTTGGAAAGCCGCCACTATTCAACATTGCACCGCATACAGGCTGATGAGATCTGGCACTTTTATACCGGAGGGCCACTAGAGGTGTTCGTAATTAATCCGGCAGGTGAGCTTTCGGTAATCCGGTTAGGCTATAATCCGGATCAGGGTGAGGTGTTTCAGGCGGTAGTACCGGCCGGCTGCTGGTTCGGTGCTAAACCGGCCACCGGTACTGAGTATGCGCTGGTAGGTTGCACAGTAGCGCCCGGTTTTGATTTTGCCGATTTTGAGCTAGCGCAGCGCGATGTGTTACTGAGTCAGTTTCCGCAGCACCATGCAATTATAGAGATACTTACGGCATAGGTTCTAAGGGGTACCAAGACGTAGGACCAGCATTCTTGCTGGTCCTGACATTACCGCAGACTTACGTCACCGAATTTAGAAACGACAATCACTCTGGCTCCGGTACCTCGCCCGATCTGACCGGAATACTGTCGGGTGGAAACGGGGCCCCGGCGGCTCTCGTCCTCGTTTGGTTGTGTCTTGAACTTGATTTTTGTGTCATTGGCGTAGCGGAAGCCACCATGGGTAACCGTTACGTCGAAATCATAATTGACATTATCAGAAGCGGGTAAGACAACAGATGAATAGTTAGCGTTAATCTTGACATCATCAACCGTTTTGGGTAACTGCTCGATCTTGAATCCGCCTGAGAAGTCGAGATTGATGTTACAGGACTGCTTTACCGTGCCGATTTTAGCGCCGGAGTAGTCGATGTTTCCTTCAATGCGGCCCACTTCGCCAATTTTCAGTTTGCCGAACTTGTTACTCAGCCACACCACATTAGCCTGGTCGAGGTCGAGACTGGAATAGGCAATTACGAGTTTACCGTTCTCCAGCTTGCGAATATCGGCCTTGCCGTACGCTACGTTAATGTCGTTCTGCTGGCCTGAAAGGTCGGTGGCGTAAAAATTACCGTACCGTTGGTGAACCGTCAGCGGGGCCCGGAATGCCTGAATATCGGTGTTGCCAAACCGGTTCTTTACGTTGAGCGCATTGGATTTTGGCATCGTAATGTCGTAGTCAATCCGAACGGAGTTACTTTCTTCCTGCCCGTCTTTATTCCGCCAGGTACCCATACGCCAGGTAGTAGCCGACCCTTTGTTAATAATCGTACGGAGTGAAATCTGGTCGCCGGAACGCTTTTCTTCAATCTCAACGGCATCCAGGTACCGCTGAATCATAGACTCTGCGCTTGAGTTCGCCGTAATAGTGATTTGCACCCGGATCTCATTCTTATCCCATAAGCCAACCTTTACCTGACCAAACTGATTATCGACCACCAGGTTGTCTTTGGAATTGACATCGTAAATTTTGATAATCGTTTTTCGTTTCTCGATGAGGCCTGTCTGAGCGGCCATTAACTGCATGGGCAGCAGGCAGACCAGCAAAACCTTACATAATGTTTTCATTGGATGGCTTTTCTTGATTTTTAATTCGTTGGATGACATTGAGTTGTTGGTTCAACAAGTCAATCTGAAGTTGAAGGTTCTGAATCATGGCCTGAATCAGGACCTCCTGATTGGGATTCTTCGGCAAATCCGCTTTCAGGTTCTTGTAGCTGTTTTCCAGCCGTTCGAGGTCCGTGGCAAACTGCTGATACAGGGCCGGGTTGCTTTCCGTTAACTGTTTTAGTTCAGCGCGTTTGGTATCAATAAGCCGGGTATACTGAACGAAGTCGCTGGCGTAAGCCGGGTTAACGGCGACTACTTCGGGCTGTTTGGTGATGCCGTACTGGCTGTTCAGGTACAAAAACCCGCTCGTCAGCATCAGCAGGGTTACAGCAGCCGCCACCCGCCAGTCAAACAGACGGCTCCGGAATGCAGAGCGGCCATACAGCGGTCTGACTTTGCCACCGGAGCGCATACCCGTTCCGGCCGGACCATCCGGCGATTCGGCATTGTTTGTTCCCTGTTCCAGCCCTTGTTCAATATCCTTCCATAAATCAAGTCGGGGCTCAAAGACATCGAAATCCTCCCGGTTATCCCGTATGAATCGTTCGAGTTTGTCTTTCATATTTAGTTTTTGTTACTACGGTTTATGTAGCCTGTTTATACAGGGGTGAAAAACGTTATTTTAAAATTTCGAGCAGCCGCTTCTTGGCTCTCAGGTATTGCGACCGTGAGGTAGACTCGCTGATGCCCAGCGTCTGTCCGATTTCCTCGTGATCGTATCCCTCAAACAGGTAAAGCGTCAGCACGATTCGATAGCCTTCCGGCAATGCCTGCACGGCCTGTCGGACCCGTTCGACCTCCATCTTGATGCCCTCCTCGTCGTACGGCTCGTCGTCGGCTATATCGTAGCCCTCGTCTTCGCCCAGACGGTACTCATCTATGTCGACCATCTGTAGTCCGGATGAACGGCCCCAGCGGCTGCGGAGGTGATTAATGGACCGGTTGACAACGATCTGCTTCAGCCACGCTCCGAAGGTTGACTGCTGACGAAACGAGCCGATGTTGTTGAAAGCATCCAGAAAAGCTTCCTGCAAGACATCCTCGGCTTCGCCGGCATGGTTCAGAATACGCATACAGACGTTGTACATAGCTTTTGCATATTGTCGATACAGCTCATATTGAGCCTTCCGATCGCCAAGTTTGCAACGCTCGACCAGGTCGGTGTGTCTATCTATGTAAAGTTTAGCTTCCAAAAGGTACGTACCGCGACGCTTCGCTGTTTAGGTCATTTTACAGACTAAAGACAAAGTACGCAAACAAACGTTGCACCACGTTTAAAAATTTTGCGAGTGGTAAACATTTTTTTCATACGTAATTGACTCGCTTTCACCTGCATCGGCGTAGCTGACCTGCTCCTCGCAATCAATCCTCCGCCAGCAAATTTTTTGCTACCTTTGGTTGTTATCTGATAAGGAGCGACTAGTTGATGATAGATTACTTATCGAGTTTGAATGAACCCCAGCGGCTGGCTGTTATGCACGGCGACGGGCCGCTGATGATTATAGCGGGAGCCGGTTCGGGCAAGACCCGCGTGCTGACTTACCGCATCGCGTATTTAATTGAAAACGGGGTTGATCCCTTCCGGATTTTATCCCTGACCTTTACCAACAAAGCCGCCGGCGAGATGCGTCACCGGATTGAGCGCGTCATTGGCACCGAGGCCCGGAATATCTGGATGGGTACTTTCCACTCGGTCTTTGCCAAGATTTTGCGGATTGAAGCCAAAGCCATCGGGTACACCAGCAATTTTTCCATCTACGATACCGACGACTCAAAGTCGCTGATCCGGAGCATTGTCCGGGAGATGGGGCTTGATGATAAGGTATACCGGGCAAATAATGTTTTCTCCCGCATATCGGGCGCCAAGAACCGGCTGATTGGTCCGGACGATTACCTGAACAACCCGATCATTCAGGCTGATGACGCTGCCGCCCGGATGCCGGAGGTAGGGCGCATTTATAAGCAGTACAGCCTGCGTTGTTTTCAGGCCAACGCCATGGACTTCGACGATCTGCTGTTCAACACGAATGTGCTGTTCCGCGACCACCTGGATATTCTGCACAAGTACCAGCATAAGTTTCAGCACGTGCTGGTCGATGAGTTTCAGGATACCAACGTATCGCAATACCTCATTACGCGTAAGCTGGCGGCCGTTCACCAGAATATATGCATCGTGGGCGATGATGCGCAGAGTATCTACGCTTTCCGGGGAGCCAACATCGAAAACATCCTGAACTTTCAGCGGGATTACGGTAAAGAGAACGTCAAGGTGATCAAGCTGGAGCAGAATTACCGCTCTACCAAAACCATCGTTCAGGCCGCTAATTCTATTATTTCCCGCAACCGGAGCCAGTTGGAGAAGCATGTCTTCACGGATAACGAAGAGGGGCCACTGATTGACATTATCAAGGCCTCATCGGACAACGAAGAAGGCCGGCTCA
Organism: Nibrella saemangeumensis; assembly: GCF_039541915.1. NCBI lineage: Bacteria > Pseudomonadati > Bacteroidota > Cytophagia > Cytophagales > Spirosomataceae > Nibrella > Nibrella saemangeumensis. The sequence continues at coordinate 40,955 of NZ_BAABHD010000002.1, read as the reverse complement.
TTGCAACCTCGCTGTTTGAGATCAAAATGCAGGAGGGATTGAAGAATACGGATTTTGCCATTTTGTACCGTACCAACGCCCAGTCGCGGGCTTTTGAAGAAGCCCTGCGGAAGCTGAGCATCAAATACCGGATTATCGGCGGTACGTCGTTCTATCAGCGCAAAGAGATTAAAGACCTGCTGGCATACCTGCGGTTCACGGTCAACCAAAGCGATGAAGAGGCTTTCAAGCGTATCATCAACCTGCCAAAGCGGGGTATCGGCGATACCACGGTCGCGAAGATTGCGGTGCTGGCGGCTGAGAAGCAGGTTCCGATTTGGGAGATTGTGTCCAACGTCACCAAACACGTAGCCGGCCGGGCCGGTATAGCCATTGAAGGCTTTGCCGATCTGATCAAAAGTTTTAAGCTGATGCTCGAAAAGAAGGATGCCTACGACGTAGCCTCTCACATTGCCAAAGCATCCGGAATTCTGAAGGAGTTGTACGAGGACAAGACGGTAGAAGGCCTGGCCCGCTACGAGAACGTACAGGAATTGCTGAACGCCATTAAGGAGTTTGTCGATAATCCGGAGAACGACGATAAAAGCTTGAGTTCCTTCCTGCAGTCTGTCTCGCTGCTAACCACCGCCGACGAGGACGATAAAGACGGTGACAACGATAAAGTCACGCTGATGACTATCCACGCGGCCAAAGGACTGGAGTTCCGGAACGTGTTCATCGTCGGTATGGAAGAAGACCTCTTCCCCAGCCAGATGATGCTCGAAAGCCGCGCCGATCTGGAAGAAGAGCGCCGGCTGTTTTACGTAGCCATCACCCGCGCTGAAAAGCGGCTGACGATGTCGTATGCAGAAACCCGTTATCACTACGGTCGCCTGAAGGTCTGCGAACCCAGCCGCTTTTTAATGGAGGTGGACCAGCGGTACCTCAAGATGGCCCGCATGCGCATGTCCGATTCCACCACTCAGGAGCGGGAAGTACCCTCTGGCGGTTCCATGAGCTTCGTTCGTTCACTGGCCCAGAAAACGGCTAAATCACAGAGTCCACAACCGGCTGTAGCGCACATCCCATCGGCTGATTTTGCGCCGAGTGATACCTCAGGCCTTGCCCCCGGTATGCGGGTGGAGCATATGAAGTTCGGTTTCGGCACAGTGAAACTCGTGGATCAGAACGGCACCGACCGCAAGGCTATTATACAATTTGAAACGGCTGGCGAGAAGACACTGCTGCTGAGCTTTGCGAAATTGAGAATTGTTGAGTAGAGTAGCGTATGATCAGATTCTTCAACGAGGATACCCCCTATAAACTCCCGCAGAAACAGACTGTCCGGCAGTGGCTTAAAACCCAGGCCGGACAAGAAGGTTTCGCAGTGGGGGAGTTAAACTACATCTTCTGCTCCGATGAGTACGTCCTGCAGGTCAACAAAGACTACCTCGAACACGACTACTATACCGACATCATCACGTTTGACCAGAGCGAGGAGGAAGGCAAGATTGAAGGCGACATATATATCAGCGTTGACCGGGTGACTGATAATGCCCGGCAGCTTAATGTACCTGCCGAGCAGGAAATGCGTCGGGTACTGGCCCATGGGTTGCTGCACCTCTGCGGGCATGGTGATAAAACAGATGAAGAAGCAGCGGCAATGCGTCGGAAAGAAGACGAGTGGCTCAAGGCATGGACTCACTAAAGGCACTCGTTAAGTTTTTGAGAACCATCTTGCGTTAATTAGCCGAAAGTCCGTATTTGCCGTTCATTCGAACGGCTTTTTTATTTTATTCAGTCCACTCATGTTTACCGAACAAGACCAGGATCAGATATTGGCGCAGGGCGCTACGCTCAACCAGATTGATGAGCAAATCCAGAACTTTGTCAAAGGCTTTCCCTACCTGCATGTGATCAAAGCGGCTACCGTCGGCGATGGCATTATCCGGGTCCCGGAAGATCAGTTAACCAGCTACATCCGGCGGTATGATGAGGCTTCCGGTGATTACTCCCTGATGAAATTTGTGCCTGCGTCCGGAGCCGCTACCCGGATGTTTAAATCCCTGTTTGCCGCCCTGGAAGGAAAAGCCGATAAAGCTACTGACGAGTTCTTTGCGCGACTGCAGGAGTTTGCTTTCTATGATGATCTCAAAGAGGTATTGGCAAAACAAGGCGTTGATATTGATCAGGCCGACCGGCAGACGGTATTAAAGGCCTTACTGACAGAAGAAGGCCTGGACTATGGCGGCCTCCCTAAAGGGCTATTGAAGTTTCATCGCTACCCGGATGGGCCGCGCACGCCGGTAGAGGAACATTTGGTAGAGGGTGCGGCTTACGCCAATTCCAACGGCCTGGTCCGTATTCACTTTACGGTATCACCCGAACATGCTGAGCGGTTTGACAAACTGATTGCTGAAGAGAAACCTGATTATGAAGCGTGGCTGGCCGTAGCCTTTGATGTCAGCTTTTCGGAGCAGAAAAAAGCAACGGACACCATCTCGGTGAACACAGACAATACACCCTTTCGCAACCAGGACGGTACGCTGCTGTTCCGGCCTGCCGGGCATGGGGCGTTGATCGAAAACCTCAACGATATCGAAGCCGACTTGGTATTCATCAAGAACATTGATAATGTTGTCCCCGATGAGCTGAAAGAAACAACAGTTACCTATAAGAAAGTGCTGGGGGCCGTACTGCTCGATACCCAGCAGCAACTGTTCCGGTTGCAGGATTTACTGGCGAGTGAAGACATCAGCGAAGGGTATCTGACCGAAGTGGATGAGTTTCTGCGTCGACAACTGAGTACGTTACCCCCGGCCAACTTCGACAATTTATCAAAAGCGGAAAAACTCGATTACTACCGCCGGAAACTGGACCGCCCCATACGCGTGTGCGGTATGGTTCAAAACGTAGGCGAACCAGGTGGTGGACCGTTCTGGGCGCAGAACAGCGACGGCTCCGTATCGCTGCAGATTGTAGAGTCGGCGCAGATTGACATGAGTAATGCCGGTCAGAAATCAACGTTTGAAACAGCTACGCACTTCAATCCAGTGGATCTGGTATGTGGATTGAGAAACCGGCAGGGACAGAAATACAACCTACCGGCTTACCGGGATCCGCAGACCGGCTTTATCACGCAAAAATCCAAAGATGGCAAAGACTTAAAAGCCCAGGAGTTGCCCGGGCTTTGGAACGGCGCAATGGCCGACTGGAATACAATCTTTGTGGAGGTACCGCTCCTGACGTTCAATCCGGTAAAAACGGTCAACGACCTGCTTCGGAAAGAACATCAACCCGCCTAGGTATTACGCAGACAGCAGGCCGGCATCATCATTGTCGGCTTGCTTCTCTCCAATAGGTATCTCTTTCGTTACCAGAGTCGAAGGATTAACGAAGGTCAGCAGGGTTGTATTCTCGTATACGCCAAGGTTGGCATCCCGCACCCGCTCCATAATGGGCTTGAGCGTACAGGTGATTTCGTCATCGCAGTCGTCGCAGCGAACGTAGAAATTCAGGGAAACACAGGGAGTAGGAGCAATAGGTCCATCAATAACCCGCAGAACCTGAGCCAGATTTACCCGACCCGGATCAACCCGTAACAGATAGCCTCCACCCTTACCTTTCTGGCTCTGAAGAATGCCGTGGTTGCGAAGCTCCAGCAGAATAGCCTCCAGAAACTTCTTCGGAATATGTTCTTTGGCCGAGATATAAGAGATCAATACAGGTCCTTTGCCAAACTCTTCGGTAAGGACTTTAAGCGCTTTGATAGCGTACTTCGCTTTCTTGGAAATCATTGTTACGGTGTATAAACTTGTCGAATGGCGGGTACTCGGTATGGGTAAATAGATCGGTTGGGCAAGTTAGGAACGTTCTCAATATCAGGCAACTTTTTAAACAGATTTTAACTTGTCCCGTTGTTTTACAATTCTCGTTGCGAATTTCCGTTACATAGTCGCCAAATCCAATAGGCTAAGGGAAATTTGTGTGTTTATTTTTTACTATTTCCGCATCGCCTGTTCCAGACTTTGCTTGTAAGGGAAAAAATCCACCTGAAGTGTGTGCCGGGCCGACTGTTTATATCGCCGTTTGTTGCGGGCTGCCTCCGCCTGAATGGATGCCAGCATGGTGTCCCGATCGGGCAGCCGGCACTCACCGGTTATGAGTTTGGCTATCCACCTGGCCTGAAGCTCAGCCAGTGGCATAATGGCTCCCAGTGGTTGAACTAACCCTAAAAAATACAATCCGGGGAAGTCGGGATGCACCACGCGTTGGTATAACTGCAAATCATTGGTCTGTTCGACGTTAAAGAATCCATTTTTGAAGAAGGGGAACGATACCTTATACCCCGTTGCGTAGATGATCATGTCAAAAGATTCATGGCTGCCATCGTCAAACACGACTTCCCTATCCGACAACCCGGCAATATTCGGTTTAAATCGGATAAGCCCCCGGCCGCATAAATTCAGCAGGTCCTGCGAAATAGTTGGATGCTCCGCCAAAAGAGGTCGGGTCGGTTTAGGCACGCCATAAGCTTCCTGACGCCCTCTGGCAAGCCACAGACTAACGCTGAGCAACATTCGTTGCAGGGGCATAGGTAATTTGGCTGTGAGTGGATTTGCCAGGGAGTCGAAGGGCAAGCTCATTAGCCAGTTCGGCAGAATGTAGGCTCCACTGCGGGTTGATATCACTACCTTACCGCCGTGCAGCCGGGCGGCTTCGCAGGCAATATCCACTGCTGAATTACCAATGCCCACGATGAGCAGGTCTTTGCCGGTAATCTGTGCCGGTTCTTTGTAGTCATGGGAGTGGATTACCTCTCCCGTAAACTCACCGGGAAAGGGAGGGTCCGGATAACGGGGATTCCAGTGGTGGCCGTTAGCCACAATTACGTGTTTGTAGGTCTGCTCCAGGCCGGTGTTGGTTCTGACCTGGTATGAGCCGTCCGAATTACGGCTTACTTCGTCAACCGCCGTACGAAACGTAATGTGTTCCCGTACGCCAAAGTGATCGACATAGTCGTCGAAGTAGCGGATTATCTGGCTGTGGTGCGGAAACATCGGGTAATTGCGGGGCATTGGGTAATCGGAGTAAGCCATCACATCCCGGTTCGTGTTTATGTGCAGCGACCGGTACGCCGACGACAGGCCGTTATCATTATTGTAACGCCAGTTGCCGCCGACCTGAGAACCTTTTTCAAAGCAGTGAAACCCAATGCCGTGTTGGTTAAGGGTTTTGGCTGCCGTTATTCCCGAAGCACCGGCTCCAATGATGCAGACTTCAATCTGATTAGGCATATGAGCGAGTAGGTGTTTTCTGAAGAGTACAAAACCTGCGTCTCTGCTAAAGTACAATGTAAGGCTAATAAATACCAGCCGATTGTTCGCACATTGATGAGAGGATTGGGCTGCATAAGAAAAGAAGGGGACACACGCCCCCTTCTTACAAAACTATGTAACGTAATTACCGGCCCAACCCCTCGCTACGGGCCCGTGACCGTATCCGTGCTGCCCTGGCCTGGCTATTGGGGTGGGTAGAAAGGAATTGCGGTACCTGGCCACCCCCGCCCTGCTTCGCTAGTTTTTCAAACGATGTCGCCAAAGGAATGACACTGTAGCCATTCCGCTTCAGGAATTGGTAGCTATAGTCGTCGGCTTCTGTCTCCTGATCGCGGCTGTGCTTGGCGCCCAGCAGGTAATCGGCCACTCCGCTCAACTGGGAGCGGGACAGTCGGCCAACTGCGCCGGATGTCGACGCCAAAGCGTTAATACCGGCCGTCCGCCAGAGGGCACTTTTCATAGCGTCGTGTGAATCTTTGTTCACCACGTGGCCGATTTCATGACCTATAACGGCCAGTATCTCCTGATCGGTCATAATATCCATCAACCCTTGAAAAACGCGCACGCTGCCGTCGGCTGTCGCAAACGCATTGACATCACGGGTCTTATACACCTTGTAATTAATAGGTATACCACCTACCGTGCGGTGACGGCTCACAATGCGGTTTAAGCGCTGAGTGTAAGGATCGCCAGGCCCGGCAATTGGATACTTGGCGTCCATCTGCTGCACGGCCTGCTTTGAATAGGAGGCTACCTGGGAATTGGTCAGGGTAGCCGCGGCCAAAGCCGCTTTACCGGCCTCTACCAGGCCCCCGTTCTGAGCCATAGATACTGCCGGAACCCAGAAAAACAGAAATATGATGCTTGCTATTCGTTTCATACGTAAGTCAGTTGGTTAAAGAATCAACCCTCCTATCTGCTGATAGATATTCTCTTTGACTATAGAAAGGAATAAAAGGTTTAAATGCTTACGGTACGTACAAACAAAAAGCCGGAGCATTGCTCCGGCCTTTATGTGCGACACCAATATGAATATAAAAAATCTTAGTACTCCGTATTCTGCGGATCCCAGTTGGTCCAGCCGGTCGTCCAGTCCTGCGTACCAAAGGCACCGATGAACGTCACGGGGTCAAAACCCTGAGGTAACTGTACACCGCCCGTGAGCAGGGTTGAACTGCTTTGGGGAAGCAGTTTGATGCCGGTTCCCAATGTGTTGTAAGCCGCGTCTAAGCCAAGGGTGCTAACGGCCGGGCGAAACTGATTTTTACGGGCAGCATCGGCCAGACGAACGCTATCGCCGGCTACGACCGCTTTAGTTACACCAGCCAGGACCAGCCCCCGGTAGTCAGCAACGCCATCGACAAAATTCTTCTGCGTAGCCGTCCCTTCCAGTTCCAGACCTCCTCTGGGATAAGCCCCGGCAATAACCGAGTTATAAATACTTACCGCCGTATTCCGGCGCAAACGGAAGGCGGAGCGGTATTTGTTGTTTACCGTACCCGGTGCGATAAAAATGCTCACGTTGGCAAATTTGGCGGCTGTCTGTGGGGCAGCTTCTGAGCCCGAGGCATCGTTGTCCGACTCGAAGCCGTTGGAGTCTGAACAGGAGCACTGATCGGCGACAGACGGGTCGCGCAGGGCGAAGGCATATTGAACATTGCCCCGGTAACCCCAGTCCGTATCAAAATCATCATCGAGTGTCCGGTAAGAAATCAGATGTTTGGCGTTAACGGTTCCCCCAAACCACTCGTAGGCATCGTCACCGCTGTAGGAAATCTGAATGTAATCCAGGGTGGTGCCGGAGCCGACACCGCCTAGGGTCAGGCCGTTGATTTCCTTGTCGGTTTCAAACGCTACACCGGCAAACTCAATCCGGACGTACTTCAGGCTGCCGGAATTATCGGCATCGTTCTCTCCCCCAAAGGTCGATACGTTTTCACCTTCGATGGTGGCCGGGCTTTTATTTACCTTGGCGCGGCCCAGCAGCACAATGCCGCCCCAGTCGCCGTAGTTACGCTGGCCGATGGGTTGATTTGAGGTAAAGATGATCGGCTTCTGGGCGGTACCTTCGGCGATGATCTTCGCACCGGGCTTAACAATCAGCGAGCCCTTTGTCACCTTATCACCCCGGATGATGGTACCAGGCTCAATGGTCAGTGTAGCATTGTTGTCTACGTACACAAAGCCTTCCAGCACGTATTTGTTGCCGGCCGTCCAGGTGGTGTTCTGACTGATGGTACCTTTCACCGTAACCGTCTGCCCCACCGGAGCAACCGTTCCGGGATCAACGCCGTCATCGTCGGTTTTACACGAAACGACCAGGGCTGCCGAACCGAAAAGAGCCAGTAGTGAAAACGTCCAGGTTGTTAGCTTTTTCATTGAGATTGGATTGAGTGAGAGCTATTGGTTTGTGTAGATTGAACTCAGAGTGAGTAACGGAGGCCAAGCATCGAGTAAGAACCCCGGCGGAACTGCTGGTAAGTGCCGTCGGTGCCGGTTACCTTGTTATTGCGGTCCGTGTCCTGAACCAGACGGAATGGCTGGTTCAGCAGGTCCTGTACACTAGCCCGCAATTCCAGATGACGACCAAGTGATTTGATGATGTTGATGTCAATCACATTCCGCGGCATTTCAAAGATGTTGGCGCTTAGTACATTGTCTCCAATGGTGAAGATGCGCGGGCCGATTACATTGTAGAGCACATTGGCCTGAATTCCCCGCTGATCATCATGGTAGAACAGTCCGGCATTCACCAGGTAAGGCGATTGGCCCTGCAGGTACCGGTTCAGCGTGCTGGAGCCCAGGCCGGTCCGTACATCACTATCAATCAGCGACGCATTCAGCGTCAACAAAGTTTTGCTCAGGAAACTATTGCTGGCCGGATTGCCCAGCGCTTTTCGGACTTCTACTTCAACACCCCGGGCGTAGGCCTTCTGGGCATTGGCTACGGTGAAGGCTACCGTACTGCCGTTGTAGAAAATAGCGGCTTCAATGGGATTGGTAAACTGCTTGTTGAACAGGGCTACCGTGACCAGTTCATTCTGGCTGGGGTAATACTCGTAGCGTACGTCGTAGTTCTGGATGGTGGCGTTGGTCAGGTTCGGATTCCCCCGGCGTGAGACGTCAAAGTTGAAGTCGTAGTATGTGCTGGGCGACAACTCGCGGAATTCCGGCCGGTTGACCGTCGTGCTATAAGCGGCTCTGGCTACATGCTTGTCGCTGAACTTGTAGGTCAGGTTAACGGACGGTAGCGGGTTGAAAACAGGCCGGTCAACACGCACCGGGATACCACCACCACGCTCGAAGCTCTGTAGTTGCTGGCGGTTGTATTCGCCCCGGAAGCCAAGCGTACCGCTAAATTTGGGCGATACCGGCCAGTACAGGGAGGCATAGCCGGCGGCCATGAGGTTCTGAGCCTGGTATTTATCATCGAAGTTGGTACCCTCTGAATAGAACACCCGATTGGCGCGCAGGTTTTCCGAGTTGAAGAAGCGCTCCGGCGACAGCGACAGGATCTCGTTAGAAATACGATTCGGGTTAACGATGCCAAACCAGCGGGCTGAGTACTTCCGGCTCTTGCTTTCTACATACGTACCCACGGTCAGCTTGCGCTGCTGGTCGGCAGACTCGGTCTTTTCACCCAGGATACGCTCAAAACTAGCAGCACCCGTACCCACAATTTCACCAAGGCGTGAGTAGAAGCGGGCCGCCTGCTGCAGGGTTGGGCTTTCAAACTGCTGCAGGTTGATGACAAAGGGCTGGTTGGTGCCACTCTCCCGGGTTGACGTGTACCGGCGGAAATCCGGCTCGTTGCGGTAGGTATACCCCAGACCGCCAATTACCCTCAGACGGGTTTTCTCGTTCAGTTCGTGCGTACCGCTCAACTGACCGGCATAGATGCTACGCGCTTCAAAGCGGAACGCTGCGTTGTTGTAGTCCAGGTTATTCTCCAGGTTGGCACCACCGCGGGTAATGGTTTCTTTGTTGCCTAATTGGTTGAAGAGGTTGCGGAACTCTACTTTGGTACGGGGGTTGAAAATAAATGCCCAGTTTGACATAACACCCAGACGGGCATTCTCCTGCAGTAGTTGGTCGTTGAAAGTCTCCGTTTTGCCCGCGTTGAAGTTATAGCGGTTCTGGACAATGGCGTTGTTCAACCGGGAGAGTGAGTAATTGATGTAGGAAGTATTGGTAATCTCAGTGCTGTTGAGGAAGAAGCGACGGCTGAAGTTGATACCTCCCCGCCAATCGGGCGTTACGGTCATGGGTTTCACCGCGTAATAATCGGGCAACTCACGAAAGCGGTTGATGATCGTCTCATAACGGGCGCTGTTGATGACCGCCCGGCGGTTGGGAAAATCATTGGGCAACGTACGGCTGCCGTCTTCGATACCCAGCCAGTCCAAGCGGCCACCAGCATGCGAAAGTGCCGAGGAAAAGGTGCTTCCGTTCCGGTATCCAGTCGAGAAGTTGACCGACAAACTGTTGCCGTCGGGTACGGTCTTGGTGTAAATCTTGATAGCACCCCCGCTGACATCACCTGGCAGGTCGGCAGACGATGATTTGAATACCAGTATCCGGTCAATGGCCGAGCTGGGAATCAGGTCAAAGGAAAAAGATTTCACGTCAACCTCGGTAGAGGGGGTAATGATGTCGTTCAGCAGTACGGTATTGTAGCGTTCGTTCAGCCCGCGCACGACCACAAAGCGGTCATCGGTGATGGATATCCCCGGCACCCGGCGAATAACGGCGGAGGCATCGCGGTCCTGGGTACGCTGGATCTGCTGGGCCGAGATACCGACGGCAATCTGCTGTACCTGTTTGATTTCAGTAATAACGGCGACTTCGGTGTTAGTCGTCTTCTGGGCTCTGATGACAACCTCCTGAAGCGTTTTGTTGTCTTCGTCAAGCGCCGAGTTGATCAGGGTTGTTTTGTCGGCTTCAACCCGGACGTTGGCAATGGTTTTGGTGGCGTAGGAAACGTAGCTGAGCTGGAGTTGGTGAACACCGGCGGGTACTTTTTTGATGTCAAAATTGCCTTCAATATCGGTTACCGAGCCGATGGGCGGATTAGTTCCGACCAGTTGAACGGTGGCGCCAATGATAACTTCGTTGGTTTTGGCGTCTTTAATGGTTCCTTTGATCGAGCCCGTTTGGGCAAAGGACGTTAAGGTGAGTAATATAAGACAGAGTGATAAAACGTTCTTTTTCATATTGGCATTGTAGTCATCGAACATGGCGCAAATGTAGAGCGCGAATGTTACGTCAATGTTATGCCAATATTACGGTAGGGTTATTTTTGGTTCGAGCTATAATTGTCTGATTATTAATGATTTGATTTTTTAATGATTGAAGGGAGATTATCCTCTTACTTCCCAGGTTATCGGTATTTTGTTTCGACTTACTTCTAAAAAGCGGTATATTATTCGGCAATGCCGTTGGGTCGTATGACAGCCGTTTCGCCGGAGTTCTGCAGGAATCCATTCACACACAAATGGCGAATGGAAGTTCCGTCCGTTAACAAAAACGTTGGGATCTGGTCTACGCTTAGCGGTTGGGCAGGTAATTCACCTTCAGTTAGCAGGTGAACAGGATCGGTTGGAAATTCACCTTTAACGGCTTTGCTCAATCGGAAAACCACCACGCCCTCCTGCCGCAAAGCTTCCAAATCTATCTTTTGCAGATCGTTGACAGTCTCTAAAGATCCGGTATGTATACGGGCCGGTACCAGTTGCAGACCGGTGGCGTCTATTTCTTCAAGGCCGTTGAATATGGATAAATCACCAATATCCTCTACTACGCTGCGGTAAAAGAACGGCCGGACGCTGCGCTGGCTTTCGCACGCATTTTCTTCGTAGCGGTTAATCCCTACATCGACCGTGAAGTTTGCTCCGTTCCGATTAATCTGCACGTTCCGGATCAGTACATCGAACAGGTGCGGCCCGTTTTCCGGAATAGCAGCGTATTCCTCAATGGCTTCTTTTTCGTACGATTGGTCGGCAATCGCTTGCAGAGCCATCAGAATAGCCACAAAGTTCAGTTTGCGGAGGTACTGCTTTTCAGGATCATTAGCGTAGCCTCCTGACTCAAGCAGAATAAGCGTAGTTCCCCATTTCTGAATATTATCCCCAAACGCCCGTGGCTCAAATTCGTCATCGAAGCGGCCAATCTGACCGGGAATGAACTGTTGCAACACCCGGTTCATGCCCACAATCAGCCGCATCGATCGCTCCCGAACCGGATTCAACGATCGGTCTTCGTCGTAGGCTGTTGCCAGAAATGTAATGGCCGCCTGTTTGCCGGTTTTGCCAACGCTGTAACGGGGATTCTGATCGTGGAGGTTGAAGCCTACCAGCGGTTGCAGGGTCTGCTGGAGGTTTTTTAAAATGATGGCTTCCGGTGATTGGGTTCGTAACGCATCGCGGTTGAGGTCAATATCCAGCGCATTCCGGCGCTGGAACCGCTCAGCCCCGTCGGGGTTGAGCATCGGTATAAAATAAAGCGTCGTTTTGTTGAGAATAGTAGTCCGGAGGTCATCAAAGCCATCATCTTTTCCCTGTAGAAAATTAAAAATGTCGAACATGGCCATTGTTGCCGTGGCTTCATCACCATGCATCTGCGACCAGAGCAGCACCTTCGCCGGACCGCTCCCCGCCTTTACCTGGTGAATTGACCGTTTCTCTACCGATTCTCCCACCTGGGTTACCTGGAAGATTGGTTGACTGGTTAATTGGTTGAGTAAGGGTAGAACATCTTTGTGTCTGAACCGGCGGTGCGTAAGCGCGGCTTCCCGGAAGATAGTATGTGAATCGTGCAGACGACGGGCCAGCGCCATATCGTCCTGTGCGTAAGCGAAATGCGTCATATCAGTAAAACGGATTGTAAATCCGTTTGGGCGTCAGCCCAATAAACAAATCATTTAAGAAATTTGGCAGGTGTTTTGTTCGGCGCGTTTTACAACTTCTGACCAAGCCAGAAACCAACTGCTGAGGCTAACAGGCAGCAAATCACGTTAAGGCTGATATTAAGAAGAGCGGCTCCCCAGCGGCCATTCTGCAACAGCAGCATAGTATCCATGCTAAAGGTAGAGAACGTGCTTAATCCTCCGCAAAACCCAACGCCCAGCAGCAACCGAAGTTCGTCGCTGCTACCTGACCGGGATAAAGCCCACCCCATTACTATACCAAGTATACCACTGGCCAAGACATTGACCAGCAGAATGGCTGACGGAAACCCAACACCAGAAACGGTAGATGGTATCCAGCGGGCTGCCTGGTAACGCAGCAAACTACCCACTCCTCCCCCGACCAGCACCAGCAGATACGGATTTGTCAGAATCGCTCTCATTGGAGCTTAAACTTACAGGGTTTTAGGCGAAAAACCTTATTTTAGCCGCATATGGCCAAACGTACTCACCTCTCCCGTCTGTTAGGCGTGGGCTTCGGCATTGCCGTTACCATCGGCGGCACCATCGGCACAGGTATCTTACGCCGACCCGGCACCATTGCCGCCGAGCTGGGCGATCCAAAACTGATCATTAGCATCTGGCTTATCGTTGGTCTGTACGCACTGGTTGGCTCCCTGTCTATTATCGAGTTGGGGACAATGCTGCCGAAAGCCGGAGCCTGGTATGTATATGCCCGCCGGGCGTTTGGCAATTACGTTGGTTTTGTCATTGGTCTGGTTAGCTGGCTGGGGAGTACGGCGGCTATGGCTTTTTCGGCTTCGGTGATGAGCGAGTACATAGCGCTGCTTGTTCCAGGTGCCAGTGGACTCATAAAGGGTATGGCGATTGGCATTCTGGTGGCCTTTGTCGCCTTTCACTGGATTGGTGTCCGCCTGGCCAGCCGGGCGCAGGAGGTTATGAGTTTTATAAAGGCAATAGGGCTGCTCTCCTTTGTGGTAGCCTGTTTTGCGTATGATGCACCGGCCAGCGTTCCGGCCGGGTCGTTTAAGCCACTGGCGCAGGGTGGCCTTTGGGTAGGGATTCTGGCTGCGTTGCAATCCGTTTTTTACACCTACGACGGCTGGCATACGGCCGCTTATTTTACCGAAGAAGACGTAAATCCGGATAAAAATCTGCCGCGCTCGATGATGGGCGGGGTGCTGATGATTATTGCTATTTACGTATTGGTCAATCTGGCGCTGCTGTACGTCCTGTCAGTTCCCGAATTGGCGCAGTCCAAACTGCCGGCGGCTGATGCCATCCAGGCGATATACGGGCCGGCCAGCGCCCGGGCCGTTACGTTCCTGCTGATGATTTCGATCATGGGCATTATCAACGCCCAGATTATGTTTAACCCCCGCGTAATTTTCTCCATGGCCCGCGACGGGTTGTTCTTTAAGCAGATTGTCTCTGTCAATGCCGGTGGTACACCTGGTATCGCTATGATCCTAACAGCAGCAACGTCCATCCTCTTTATCCTCACAAATACTTACGAAAAGCTCTCCGATATTGCTACCTTCTTCTTCGTGCTGTGCTACGCATCTGGCTTTGCAGCGTTGATTCGTCTCCGGCAAACGGAGCCTGACTTGAAGCGGCCGTTTCTGGCCTGGGGGTATCCGTTTTCTACCTGGACCCTGCTGATTGCTTCCCTGGCCTTCCTTGTCGGCGTAGTCATTGGCGATCTAAGCAGCAGTCTGTATGCCATTGGCTTTATCCTGATCAGCTATCCGGCATATCGGCTGATTAAGCGGGTTTAGAAACGGTTCCTGACCGTTTCCAGAAAGTCGGCGGAGCGTTTGCGAATTTCGCTCACCGGCTGCACAAAATTGTTGTGCATCATGCTGAACAGGAGGACCTTGCCCTGTCTGGTGACAAGATAGCCGCTGAGGTTATATACTCCACTCATAGAGCCGGATTTAGCGAAGACATACGGCTGGTCGGTCTTATGGAGCGACTTTATTGTACCGGAGCGCCCCCCGGCCGGTAGCAGCTGAAATAAGCGTTGCTGCGGCACTTTAGCGTAAATCTTCTGTAACAGCGTGATCAATTGGTTAGGTGTAAACAGGTTATACCGGGATAAGCCTGAACCATCTACCCAAACCGCCCGACCGGGTAGGTCACCCAAATGTTTAGTGAGTGTTTGCTGAATAGCCCATTGTGTATTTAAGGTATCGCTGACGGAGGAAGCGAGTAGCAATAGATGGTCGGCCAGCATGTTATCGCTGACGACGAGCATCCGCTTGTACAGCGAGTCGGCTGGTAAACCGTACACTACCGCAGCCGAACGGTCAAATGGTTTGTTAATTAGCTGCACCTCACGCTTCAGGGTATCGGCCAGCAGCTTTGCCGCTAACGCAGGTGTCCAGTGAAAAGGCACATCCCGCTGGAAAGGCTTATTGGCCGCCGGACGAACAAACTGATTTGCCCACTCGGCTCTGCGCATTGTATTGGGTTCTTTTGAATTGGTTGACCGTGTTACACTGTCGGCGAAAAAGCGGGGATTTACATAAAAGTTCGGTACCCGGTCAGGCGCTGTGAACCGCACAATATTACCATAAATGGGAAACGGCGTTACCTCAGTTGAGTAGTAGTCGTTATAATCATCCCACGACCAACCGGGCCCGAACCGGGCTCCTGAGAAATGACTAACAGACAGAAACAGCTTTTCGGGCCGATTTCGCAGAAAGCGTAGCGTGGCCGTGTCGGGTAGGTCCGGATTCAGCAGCAGCGGATTACCGGTACCCCAAAAAATCAAGGAATCACCCTGTACCACGTACCGCAACGCCGGAATAGAATCGCCGAGGGCCATTAATCCTGCATAGAAACTGAACAGTTTTGTATTGGATGCCGGTACAAAATGCTGGTTGGCGTTGTGCTGCACCAGCGTTTGCTGCCGAACCGGGTCATACAAGGCAAAGCCGGTCAGATGGTCGGTATACGCGGGATTTCGCTGAAGATCCCGACTAATGCGCCGGGCGGGTGAGCAACTTAGGATTGAGAAAAGCAGGAGAGCCAGAAGGAGGTACTTTACCATACCTCAAAAAAACGAAAAACCGGCGATATTTTTTGTCATCCCGACAAAGGAGGGATCTTAGCGGTTAACCTACCAGTAAGATCCCTCCTTTGTCGGGATGACAAATTAAGCCTCAGACTCCTTTTTCAACACCAGTGATACTGAGTTCAGACAATACCGCAATCCCGTCGGTGGCGGACCGTCGTTAAAGACGTGGCCAAGGTGGGCGTCGCAGACGTTGCAGAGTACCTCAATGCGGCTCATGCCGTAGCTGAAGTCTTTTTCGTGGCGGATGCGGTCGGCCTCAATAGGTTCGGTGAAACTGGGCCAGCCGGTACCCGAATCAAACTTGGTTTTGGACTCGAACAGCTCGGTGCCGCAGCATACGCAGGCGTAGGTACCGGGATCTTTAGCCTCGCAGTACTCGCCCGTAAACGCCCGCTCGGTGCCTTTCTGCCGGGTAACGCGGTATTGCTCCGGCGTCAGCATCCGTCGCCATTCTTCGTCCGATTTGATAACTTTCTCAATCATAGTACGTAGCGCAGTTGTTCTGCAAAGTTGTGTAACACATAAACAAATCCCTATCAATTTTGTCTCGGGTTGGCCGTAACTTAGCGACGTTGGGAGAGGGACTATGACCATTCGGCAGATATTACAGCAATTCTGGGGGTATCCATCGTTTCGTCCGCTGCAGGAAGACATTATCACTGCGGTATTGGACGGGCACGATACGCTGGTGTTGCTCCCTACCGGTGGCGGAAAATCGATTTGCTTTCAGGTGCCGGCATTGGCTATGAAGGGTGTTTGCCTGGTAATAACCCCGCTGATTGCCCTCATGAAAGACCAGGTGGAGCAGTTGCGCCGGCGGGGTATTCCGGCGGCGGCCATTTACTCCGGCATGCACTGGCGGGAGATTGATGCCGCGCTCGACAACTGCATCTACGGTAACACCAAATTCCTCTACGTATCGCCCGAGCGGCTTCGAACCGAAATTATGATGGAGCGGGTGAAGCAGATGGATGTCTGTCTGCTGGCCGTCGACGAAGCCCACTGTATCTCCGCCTGGGGGTATGACTTCCGGCCACCTTACCTGCAAATTGCCGAGTTTCGCACGCTCATTCCCGAGACACCGGTTATTGCTCTGACGGCCTCGGCTACGCCCGATGTGCAGGCCGATATTCAGGAGAAACTGGAGATGCGGAATCCGCAGGTATTCCGGCAGACATTTGCCCGGCCTAATCTGTCGTACTCAGCCATTCTGGAAGAAGGCAAGGAGGGACGGCTGCTGAAAGTCCTGAAAGGTGTGCCCGGCAGCGGTATTGTATATGTCCGCAGCCGCCGGCAAACCCAGCAGGTAGCGGAGTTTCTCTACCGAAATGGCATTGGCGCCGATTATTACCATGCCGGTCTGACCAACCGCCAGCGCTCCGACAAACAGGATGCCTGGCTCAATGATAAGACGCGCATCATGGTCGCGACCAATGCCTTCGGTATGGGTATCGATAAACCAAACGTGCGCGTAGTGGTTCACCTCGATGTCCCCGACAACCTTGAAGCTTATTACCAGGAAGCCGGCCGGGCTGGGCGCGACGGGCAGAAAGCCTACGCCGTGCTGCTCTACAATCAGGCAGACCTCACTACCGTTGAATTCAGAACCGAGCAGCAGTACCCGCCAGTGGACCTGATTCGTCGGGTATATCAGGCGCTGGGCAATTACACGGCCATGCCGGCCGGTGGGGGGGAGTTCAGCAGCTTTGATTTTGACATCAATTCCTTTGCCAGTACGTTTCAACTCCCGCCAACAGAGACGCATTATGCGCTGAAACAACTGCAACACGAAGGCTTCATTGAGTTGAGTGAAGGTTTTTACCACCCGTCTAAGCTGATGATGGCCATTGACCACCGGCAGTTGTACGAGTTTCAGGTGCTGAACCCGCATTTTGATTCGTTCCTGAAACTGGTGTTGAGGTTGTACGGGGGCGAATTGTTCACGGGTATGCTAACGATCTCCGAATCGGCAATGGCTAGGGCCTTTCTGGTTTCTGAATCAGAGATTGTGACCATGCTGGAGCAGTTGCACCAGCGCAACATTGTCTATTACGAAAAGCAAAAAGATAAGCCGCAACTCACCTTTCTGACGCCCCGCTTCGATGCCGGTCAGCTTCCACTGAATATTCTGGAACTGGAGCAAAGCAAACAGCGTGCACTAGCCAAAGTGCGGGCAGCCGTGCAATACGCGCAGCATCCGGTGCAGTGCCGTACCCGATTGTTACAGGCTTATTTTGGCGAGGAGCCCGCCGACGCCTGTGGTATCTGCGACAACTGCCTGAAGAACAAACGCCGGAGCGGAGCCGATGTCTCGTCTGTGCGGGAGCAGGTCCGGCAGTACGTAGCCCGCACCAATGGCCAGGGGCTCTCACCCCGACAGCTCTCCGACTTCTTTACCTCCGCTGACGCCGATGCGTTAGCCCAGACCGTCCGGCAGATGCTAGCCGAGGAGGAGTTACGGTACAATCCGGGGGGGAATCTGATGCTGAACGGCTGATTGACTACAACGTACGATTATACTCTACCTGCTTGAGATTGAATTTGCCATAGCTAAACTCTCCGTCGGGGTAGTGCCAAACGGCTTCTCCGTGGCTGGGCAGGTTATACCCGTTAAAATTTCTGTAGTTATTAACAGGCGTTGAGAAACGATACCGCTTCATGTCCCCAACTGCATAGCGGTCATCGGAGACAAAATTCGTTAACTGTCCTTTCTCGTTGAAGTACAGAATGGCAGAGATGGTGATGCCATTGTTGGTAAAGGTGGCCTTAACGGACGAGTCATCAACGGGCTCCCATGTGATTCGTTTATCAATCAGCGTAGCCGGGGCCATCAGGCACATATCGTTGAAAATAGTCACGGTTTCGGCTTTATTTATCTCGTTGCCTTTAATGTCTACGATGGGAACAAGACCGAACAGTTTAATCTGCATGGTAGCCTTACCGTTTTTATAGGCATGGTAACCGGGCACCGTTACCCCAAACATTTTCCCTTTCATGAAAAACAGCCGCGTGGGCACATCGGCAAAGTTGTACTGCTCGGAGGTAAACGTAAACCAGTCTTTTCCCTTTTCCCGCATCTGTCCTTCAAAACCAATGTGGTAATCCTTTACCTTAGGTTTGTTTAATGCGCCCACGTAGCGGAGGTACTGCTGTACCAAGGGCGGCAGATGCTGGATATCCGCTTCGGTGAGCAGTTCCGCATCAGATGGGTTGATGCGCTGTAAGCTGGCGTTAACATCTTTTTCGTACCGATTCTCAAAATTCCAGTCGCCATACCCCAGAATAGCCGCCACCAGGATGATCAGATTGGCAAAGGTCCCAACTTTGGCGTCCTGCCAGACTGTAACAATCAGCACCTGCGACACAACAACCGCTGCCAGACTAACTATCCACCACCAATCCTTTTTTAGCGACAGTAAAACTGCCATTCCTAAAAATAATAGAGCTGTTAATAACCAGACAAGACCTGCCGGTTTAGCAATAGAGCTGGTCAGTTGGGGGAAGTTGCCGTAAGAAAAGGCTTTGGCGAAACCCATCAGGTGAATAAGGCCGTGTACCAGCACCAGGAAAATTAAGACGTAGCGAAACATGAGTGTACTGAAAAGTTACGATGTAAAGGTATGCTTCACGAGTAGCGGCCTCAATGATTGAGTGCAGGTAAGCTGCTGACTTTCATCATTCAGGCAGAGTGCCTGCCTCTTAGCAGGCACTCTAATAATTAATGGTACGGAGCAAATGTGTAAATGATTGCCATTGAGTAGAGCGAAGGCTTTGGAAACTTACGCTGAGGCTTGTCTACACCAATAAGTTTGGGCGATATTGCCCGCCGAAAACTTCTCTTTATGATAAAAAAATATTGGCTGGGCGTATTCTGGTTGCTGGCCGGCACGGCTGCGGAGGCACAACATATGCCCGGGCTTATGAGCAGCAACTATGGCGGTATTTATCGGGTACTGCAAAATCCGTCAGCAGTGGCGGGTACGCGTTACCGGTACCAGGTTGTGGGGGCCATTGGCTCCAGCATCACCAACCGCTACTTCCGGCAACTCGCTACGAATGACTTTCTCCACATCATCCGGATTCCCTATAGTGACAACCTGTACCGGGATTTACAGTCGATCGGCTCACTGACCGAAGCGCCCCGGCATACGGTGGCTTCCGAAATCATTGGCCCTTCCGTATTGTTTAGCCCGGACCGGCGGCAGGCGATTGCGCTGCACACCCGAATGCAGAGTTTTGTGTATGGACAGGGATTACCCTTACCGCTGACCCGCGCTTATGGCTACGAGCTAAATAGCCGAAGAGTAACACCGGTGTCTGGCCTGCTTAATGCCAACTTGACCCAGCAGCAGTATTCCGAAGTAGGCCTCAGCTATGGGCTTCGGATTTTTGAAGGCAAGTGGCATAGACTGAGTGTAGGCGCTACGGGGCGTCGGCTATTCGGTGGGGTGTATCGTCAGATGCAGGTAACGGGCAACTACCAGATTCGGCAGGACGTTTCCAGCGAGAAATCAATCGTACTCGACCGCTTTCAATATGTATTGAACAGTTCTGCTCCGCGACAAAGCTTTCAGCTTTCGGCACCCGGCTACGGCACGGGTTGGGCGCTCGACGCGGGTATTACCTATGAAATTGGTAAAGAAATTACCGGCCGCAACTACAACGATGAAACACCCTTTGCTGATCTTAGGCCAGCTTATCTGCTACGGCTGTCGGCTGCTATCATGAACAGCGGTAGTCTTCGCTTCTCCGGAAGCCAGAGTCGTGAAGTCAGCGGTAGTTCTACGCGCACCGTACTTTACCAGAAAGATCTTGACCTGCTCGGTGATAATATAGTAGCCCAATTGCCCAGACTTGCCCCCGGCGGTCCCACAGAACGTCCAGGCAACGCTATGACGTTGCAACTGCCCAGCATGCTACACCTGGAGGCCGACCTGCGGCTGGCCCGTTCCCTGTACATTAATGGATTGTACCTGAAGAATATGAGTGCCGTTTCGGGTCGCACCGCACCTTTACCGGACCGACTGATTATTACCCCGCGCTTCGAAGACGAAGATGCTGAACTGGCGTTTCCGATATCTATTATTGACGGTAATCAACGGGTAGCCGTTGGTATGTCGGCCAGGGTAGGACCGTTGGCGCTCGGCTTCAGCAATTTGACCAGCATGCTCCACAAAAACGGTGACCACCGGGGCACGTACGCCTGGATGGGCTTGTCGTTCTGGGCGTGGCACAAAGAATAATTTTAAGCTTGTTCTACATGAAAGAACTTCACATCAGCCTTCACTGCTTCCAGAAGTTGAGTGGTGCGTTCGGGACGGGCGTCGGTAATGAAAAGCTGACCGAATACCCCTTCGTCCATGCGCTGAATGAGCTTGCCGATGCGCCGATCGTCGAGTTTGTCGAAGATGTCGTCCAGCAGCAGAAGGGGTTTTGTGTTTTTCTCAGCCTGTAACTGGTCGAACTGGGCCAGTTTCAAAGCGATCACAAAGGTCTTCTGCTGGCCCTGGGAGCCGAATTTCTTGAGCGCTACTCCACCAATTTCAAAGACATAATCGTCCTTATGAACGCCTTTGGTGGTGCGCTGAAGCACAATGTCCCGGTTCCGGTTCCGCCGGAAGTCCTTGGCAAACTCCTCGTTACCTACCTCTGATTCGTAGATAATATCGACCGTCTCCCGCTCTTCGCTGAGGTAAGCATAGTGCTTGCGGAACGACGGTAAAAATTCGATAACAAAGCGTTTCCGGCGTTCGTAGATGCGCTGGGCCAGTTGGAGCAGCGGCTCGTTATAGGTTTCCAGCAATTCTTCGTCCAAATAATTTCGTTCGGCAAAAAGCTTGAGCAGGCTGTTCCGCTGCTTGAGTACCTGCTGGTACATCAGGTAGTCTCGGAGGTAATCGGTATCAAGTTGGGAGAGGACTCCGTCGAAGAAGTGCCGGCGATCTTCACTGTGTTCCCGCACCAGGTCGGTGTCGTTTGGGGCCATCAGAACTACCGGAAACCGGCCAATGTGTTCGCTCACGCGCTCGTAGGGCTTTTTGTCGGCCAGCAGCATCTTCCGCTGCCCACGCTGGAGGCTGATCGTTATCTGGGTGTTTCGGTTCTCCTTGCTAAAGACGCCGTCGATGATAAAAAAATCAGCCTGGTGGTTGACGCTGAGTGCATCTTGGTTATGAAAGGCACTCTTGCTCAAGGACAAAAAGTAGACTGCATCCAGTAAATTGGTTTTCCCGCTGCCGTTCGACCCGACGATTACATTCACCTGCCGCCCAAACGTAAATTGGGCATCTTCGTAATTCTTAAAATTAGTCAGGCTGAGTTTTTCCAAATGCATCGGTATGGTTGTTAGCGGGATAATGTTTAATTTCGCGGCCGCCAATACGCTGTACGTTCCGGTAGGAAGTGGTCCGCTATTGGCAACAAAGATACAGGTCGTTTGTTCATCTAACCGACAGGTAGTATCTGCTGATTACACTGAATATATACTCATGGCAAGCGTCAAAGAGAAAAAGAAACAAGGCGACGATTCGCCAACTGCTACGAAAACGCAACACCCCAGAGAACGGTATCTGTACTGGTACGAGTCTATGCAGTTGCAACGGAAATTCGAAGAAAAAGCCGGGCAACTCTACGGTCAGCAGAAAATCCGGGGCTTTTGCCACCTCTATATCGGTCAGGAAGCCTGCTCGTCAGGCTCGTATACGGCCCTGACAAAAGACGATAAGTGGATTACTGCCTACCGTGACCATGGTATTCCGCTGGCACTGGGCACCGACCCGAAGGCCGTTATGGCCGAGTTGTACGCCAAGCAAACCGGCTCGTCGAAAGGCAAAGGCGGTTCCATGCACATCTTCGATAAAGAGGTAAACTTTATGGGTGGTCACGGGATCGTGGGCGCTCAGATTCCGCTGGGAGCCGGTATCGCTTTTGCCGAGAAGTACAACAAGACGCAGAACCTGTGCATCTGTTTCTTCGGCGATGGTGCCGTTCGGCAGGGAGCACTTCACGAAGCCTTCAACATGGCCATGCTGTGGAAACTGCCTGTCATCTTTGTGGTGGAAAATAACGGCTATGCGATGGGAACGTCCGTAGCACGCACCTCTAACGTAACCGAGCTGTACACCATCGGTGAGGCCTATGATATGCCGTCGGAGCCTGTGGATGCGATGGACGTTGAAGCCGTTCACGAGGCCGTAAGCCGGGCCGCTGAACGCGCTCGTGCCGGCGATGGGCCGACTTTTTTGGAGTTCCGGACGTATCGCTACCGGGGCCACTCCATGTCTGATCCGCAGAAATACCGGACTAAAGACGAGGTGGAGCAATACAAACAGCGTGACCCGGTTGAGCAGGTGAGAGCCCGCGTTCTGGAACTGGGCATGGCTACGGAAGAGGAACTGGCCGAAATTGATAAAAAGATTAAAGCGCAGGTGGACGAGTCGGTGAAGTTTGCAGAGGACTCACCGTATCCGGAGCCGGAAGAGGCCTTTAAAGACGTGTACGTCCAAAAGGATTACCCATTCCTGATGGAATAATCTTACTTAACTTTATGAAAAAGGCCTCATCAGCGCGTCTGATGAGGCCTTTTTCATAAACAAGACGGCAGAAATGCAGGTTACTCTAATAGTAACCACACTACTGATAATCATGAATGAGTTTGAGTTGGTGGTCCTACAGGAGGACCTGGAATCGGGTAAGCTGAAAAAAGGAGATGTAGGTACCATTATTACCATTTTGAATAACCATCGTGCCTATGAAGTGGAGTTTGCTACCCTGGCGGGTGAGCCCCTGGCGGTAGAGACGTTACTGCCTCATCAGATCCGGCGCGTCCGGGAATCGGAGGTAATGGCGGTGCGGGAGCTAACTGCCTAAGAAAGTAATCATTGAAGTTTTCGGCCCGACCCTTTTCCATAATTCCAAATATTCGTAATTTTGCAATCCAAATTAAAATCGGTATGAGCAAAAAGAACACGGGGTTGGAGTTTCTGGAAGACCCGGATGCGTTGGCGGGCCAGTTGGAGAAGGCCGAGGATTTCTTTCAGGAGAACCGTAATCTTATTTTAGGGGCTATTGTGGCCGTTGTGCTGGTAGTAGCCGGCTTCGTTGGCTATCGCCTGTATGTGAGCAGCCAGGACGAAGAAGCCCAGGTGGAAATGTTTCCGTCGGTGTACCAGTTTGAGGCCGACTCGCTGAAAAAGGCCCTGTCTGGCGACGGCGCTAACCCCGGTCTGGTAGCTATTGCTGATGAATATAGTGCGGCTGAAGCCGGTAATCTGGCTAATTTCTATGCCGGTACTGCCTTGCTGAAGCAGGGTAAGTACGATGAAGCCATTGAGCGTCTGAACGATTTCAGCTCATCGGATCTCCTAGTACAGGCCCGTGCGTACTCACTGATTGGCGATGCCTATATGGAAAAGAAGAGCTTCGATGAGGCTATCTCTCATTACAAAAAGGCTGCCGACTACAAAGAGAACAAATTCTTTACGCCCGCATACCTGATGAAGCTTGCCGTTGCCTATGAGCAGAACAAGCAGAATGATGAGGCCGTAAAAATATACGATCAGATTCTGGAGAAATACCCGGTATCTGCTGAAGCGCCTAACGCGAAGAAGTATAAATCGGTGCTGCAAGCCACTGCCGGTGAGTAATTAGCGTAGGCATACAGAACCTAAGCGAAAGGACAAAGCCGGCCAAAGGCTTTGTCCTTTTTTGTTTACCATTAGGCAGCCAGCCTACTGCCGAGTTATCCTTCAAATCCTGTAAAAATCCTGGTTCTACATGTCATCTGCCCATAAAAACCTGAGTGTCTTTTCCACCGAAAACCTGCCGGACATCAGTCAACGGCGCTTCGCTCTGGTGGTTGCCGAATGGAATGCTGAAGTGACCGAAGCCCTGTTCGACGGTGCGTACCAAACCCTGATCACCCACGGAGCCAATCCCGAACACATCATGCGCGGTAACGTACCCGGCAGCTATGAATTAAGCACGGGTGCCTTGTGGTTCGCCCAACGCGACGATATCGATGCCGTTATCTGCATCGGCTGCGTTATCCAGGGCGAGACCAAGCACAACGATTACATCAACCACGCTGTAGCCCAAGGCCTGACCAACGTCAGTCTAAAAACCAACAAGCCCATCATCTTCGGCGTCCTGACGCCCAACGACCAGCAGCAGGCCCTTGACCGCGCCGGAGGCAAACACGGCAACAAAGGCGACGAAGCCGCCATGACGGCGATTAAGATGCTTGGCCTGCAACAGCAGATACAAAGCAGTTGAATGGTTGAATTATAGAATGATTGAATGGCAGAATGTGCTTTAAATGGTCTCTATTCAATCATTCAACAACTCAATCATTCCATCATTAAATACCTCAATCATTCACCTCTCAATCACACATTCATTTTCATGCAAGTCTGGAAATTTGGCGGTACCTCGGTGGGAAAACCTGAGCGTATGCACTCCATCCG
Organism: Nibrella saemangeumensis; assembly: GCF_039541915.1. Taxonomy (NCBI): domain Bacteria; kingdom Pseudomonadati; phylum Bacteroidota; class Cytophagia; order Cytophagales; family Spirosomataceae; genus Nibrella; species Nibrella saemangeumensis. Next base: position 16,166 of record NZ_BAABHD010000002.1, on the reverse strand, counting down.
AACGCTGATTACCGCTGATAGCGGTCAGAAAATAGTTGTTCTTTCTGCCTTGTCGGGCACTACCAATGCGCTGCTTGCTATTGGCGATTCGCTCAAAGCCAACAATGATGCCGAAGCGCACGAGAAGATTGACGCGTTGAAAGCGCATTACGACGCGTTCATTAAGGAATTATACCAAACGCCGGAAGGCCTAGCAAAAGGGCAGCAAATCGTTGAAAGCGAGTTCGGCTTCATTCGTTCGCTGATAAAGATAAAGCCGTATACCCTGAAGCAGGAGAAAGAACTCGTGGCGGAAGGTGAACTGCTAAGTACCCAGATGTTCCAGGCGTACCTCGAAGAGTGTGGCGAAAATTCGGTACTGCTCCCGGCCCTGGAGTTTATGCGCATCGACGCTGATAACGAACCGGAGCTTGATTACACCGAGCAAAAACTGGCCGAGATGCTGCCGCAGCACGAAGGCCGGCAGCTTATCATCACTCAGGGCTTTATCTGCCGCAACCCTCGCGGTGAAATCGACAACCTGAAGCGGGGCGGCTCCGACTATACTGCATCGCTGATTGGTGGCGCTATCCGGGCCGAAGAAATCCAGATATGGACGGATATTTCCGGCATGCACAACAACGACCCGCGCATCGTTAAAAAGACCGTACCTATCCGCGAACTCACCTTCGACGAAGCGGCTGAATTAGCCTATTTCGGAGCCAAGATTTTACACCCGTCTACCATTACGCCGGCTCGTAAATACGGGGTACCCGTTCGGCTGAAAAACACGATGGAGCCCGAAGCCTTCGGTACGCTCATCGCCACCGAGACCAGCGACCAGGTATTCAAAGCCGTAGCCGCCAAGGACAATATTACGGCCCTGTACATCCACTCGACCCGTATGTTGAACGCTTACGGCTTCCTGCGCCGGATTTTCGAGATTTTCGAGAAGTACAAAACGCCGGTCGATATGATCGCCACGTCGGAGGTATCTGTATCGGTAACGGTGGATAATCCCGCGAACGTACCGCAAATCATGGAAGAGCTTGGCACCTTCTGCGACCTGGAAGAGCCCGACTACGATCAGTGTATCATCTGTATCGTCGGCAACTTCAGCGCCGACCGGGAAGGTATTGCCATAAAGGTTTTAGAAGCTATGCGTGACATCCCCATCCGGATGATTTCGTACGGTGGTTCCGAAAAAAACATATCGCTGCTCATCCACGGCAACTACAAAGCCCAGGCCCTGAACGCGCTGAATGAGGGGCTGTTTGGATTGTAATAATATTGATTCAACTCCTTGTAAAATTGCTGTAACTTTCCGCGCGGCCGGACTAAAATCTATATTAGTCCGGCCGCGTCACAACATTTTCATTATGCTCCAGCTCACTTTCATCCGCGAGAATAAAGAAACCACTGTAGCCGGTCTGCAGAAGAGACGGTTTGCCAATGCCGAACAGGTTGTTGAGCAGATGATCAGTCTGGACCAGCAGCGTCGGGATACCCAGAAAGAATTAGACGATGTACTGGCCCGCTCCAACGCCAAAGCGAAGGAGATTGGTGCCCTGATGAAAGCCGGTAACAAAGTCGAAGCTGATGCCGTTAAAGCCGAGACGGCCGAACTGAAAAGCCGCTCCAAAGAGTTGGAAGAATCGCTCAAGGCAATTGAGCAGCAGGTACAGGATGTCCTGGTTACCATTCCTAACCTGCCCCACAGCAGCGTACCCGAAGGCCACTCTGCCGAAGACAACGAAGTGGTGTACCAGCACGGCGAAATACCCTCGTTACCTGAGTCCGCTCAGCCTCATTGGGAGTTGATTAAGCAGTATAATATCATCGACTTTGAACTGGGTAACAAAATTACCGGTGCCGGTTTCCCGGTGTACAAAGGCAAGGGTGCGCGTATCCAGCGTGCGCTCATCAACTTCTTCCTGGATGAAGCGCTGAACGCCGGCTTCTTGGAGATTCAGCCGCCAATTGTCATCAATAAAGACTCCGGATTTGGTACAGGACAGTTGCCGGATAAAGAGGGTCAGATGTACTACATCACCGAAGATGATCTGTACCTGATACCAACTGCGGAGGTGCCTATTACCAACCTCTACCGGGATATGATTCTGCAGGATAGCGACCTGCCTGTTAAAAACGTCGGATATACCCCTTGCTTCCGTCGGGAGGCTGGCTCCTGGGGTGCCCATGTGCGGGGCTTGAACCGGCTGCATCAGTTCGACAAAGTGGAGATTGTGCAGATTCGGAAGCCGGAAGAATCCTATCAAACACTGGAAGAGATGAGCCAATATGTGCAGTCGCTGCTCCAAAAGCTGGAACTGCCGTACCGGGTACTGCGGCTGTGCGGGGGTGACATGGGCTTTACCTCGGCTCTGACCTACGATATGGAAGTCTTCTCGGCCGCCCAGCAGCGCTGGCTGGAAGTGAGCTCTGTATCTAATTTTGAGAGCTACCAAGCCAACCGCCTGAAGTTGCGCTACAAAGCCGAAGGCGGAAAAACGCAACTGCTGCATACCCTCAACGGGTCTGCCTTAGCGCTGCCACGGATATTGGCTGCCATTCTGGAAAATAACCAGTCACCTGAAGGCATTCGTATCCCGCAAGTACTGGTGCCGTACTGCGGATTCGACACCATCAGTTAAAGACTGCAGGCGAAGTTTTCGTAGCCCGGATAATCCGGCGACAGCTTGCCGTCAATGCTGACAATGCTGTCCAGCCGAATGGTAGCGCCGGAGGCAAGTTCAATAAACTCGGCATCTCCTTCGGCATACATGCGTTTGAGCAGCGCGTCGGCGCGGATGTATTCGTGCAGGTCGGTCAGGTACTCCATCCGGACGAGTTTTCGCTGGGCAGCCACTGCCTTGATTTCTTCGTAAAACCCAGGTTCAATGGACTTGTATGGTGCTGTTGTGTTCATACCGTATTAACACTGGCCACTCTCATTCGGTTTACAAACAGAAAAGCCACGGAACGTTCCGTGGCTTTTCTGTTGAGCATATGTGTGCTTAATATCCGGCCGCTGTCAGTTGAGACTGAAACTCTTTCAGGATAGACTCCTTCATGGCCACTTTCCGCTTCTGGGTATTAATCTTGTTCAGAATCATTTTATCCTGTTCGTTCTCCGGGTTGAGCATACCGGCATCCTGCTGCGCAATCTGCAAGTCACTCTTCTCCCGCCGGATCAGGTACTCCATCTCCCGAATCATTGTCCGCAACTGCTCCGACTGACTCTTCAGATCAAACGCTGGATATTTGCGGGCCAATACCCGATGCAGATAGCTTAATTCGAATATTTTGTCGCAGGCTGCGCGGAAACGCTCATTCAACTGCTTGTCCTGTAGCTTAAACGGCACTCTCACTTCCTTCCAGCTATTGAGTAGCTGCTTGGCGCGTTCGGCCGCCTGGAAGATATCCTTCTGCTTCGACAAGCGCTCAGCTTCATCGGCCATCTTCATCTGGGCTTCAATACGTGGGTCAACCCGTTTCTTGATGACAATGCCTTTGGCTGCATTGTACTTATCAAAAACCATGGTGGTAAAGCGCTTAAACTGCTTGTATAGCTTACCACTCTTTTTGATAGGCACTTCGCCGACCTGTTTCCAGAGGTTGTTCAACCGGCGCACCTCCTGATAGGCAGCGTCGAGGTCGTGGTTACGGGAAGCGCGAATCGCCAGCCTGATGAGGTCATCGTACTGGTTCAAACGCTCCTGAATCACTTTGTTCTGTTCGTTGAAGAATTCCCGACGACGCTGGAAGAAGCCATCGAGCAGTTCCTGAAAACGACCTTCAATTTCCGGCTCCAGTTCTTTATCAACGGGGCCGGTTTTAATCCACTTCGCTTTAATCTCCTGGAGCGCATCAGCCGTTGTCTTCCAGTCATTACTACTCGCTACCTCTTCCGTTTCCGCTAATAATGCGCGCTTGATTTCCAGGTTTTTAAGCTGATTGTTTTTAATCAGGTCGGTCAGTACGACTTCTAAATCATCGAGCCGGTCGAGCAGCGGGATAAAATCGCCAATGGCGTCAAATCCCAGTAACTTTTTTCGCAGTTGAACCAGTTTGGTCAGGTAAGAGCCTTTATTCTGAGCCTCTTCGACTTCCTGTTCCAATTGGCTTACTTTGTTCTGGGCGATGACAAAGCGATTTTTAAAATAGTCTAATGCTTCTTGCTCGGTTCTTTTTACTTCACCGATTTGGCGGTCCGGGTAATTGTGGTAGCCTTTTAAAAATACCTTTCCGTCTTTGACGTAACCGTATTCATCTACCAGAGAAGCGGTTTCCATTATTTTACTGAATTGAGGCTGAGCTATGGGTTTATTTCTCGATATTTGCCCACCACAAATTTATCTAAATAATGAGCCAGGAAGCTATTATATTTTCTATGGCGGGCGTCAGTAAAATTATTCCGCCCAACCGACAAATCCTAAAGAATATATATCTTTCCTTTTTTTACGGTGCTAAAATAGGTGTTTTGGGCCTCAACGGGTCCGGTAAATCTACGCTTTTACGCATCATCGCGGGTATCGACAAGAACTACCAGGGCAATGTCGTTTTCTCCCCCGGCTATTCAGCAGGTATGCTGGAGCAGGAGCCGAAACTAGACCCGAACAAGACTGTAAAAGAGGTAGTTGAGGAAGGCGTTCAGGAAGTTGTTGATTTGCTGAAAGAATTCGACCAGATAAACGAAGGCTTCAACGACCCCGATGCTGACTTTGATAAACTGATTGCCCGGCAGGCCGAAGTTCAGGAGAAACTGGACACGCACAATGCTTGGGAACTCGACACTAAGCTGGAGCGGGCCATGGATGCCCTGCGCCTGCCGCCCTCTGAGGCTTTGGTCGGTAATCTGTCCGGTGGTGAAAAGCGCCGGGTAGCGCTCTGCCGCCTGCTGCTTCAGGAACCGGATGTACTCCTCTTGGATGAGCCTACCAACCACCTTGATGCCGAGTCGGTGCTGTGGCTGGAAGAATACCTGCGCCAGTACAAAGGCACCGTGATTGCTGTTACGCACGACCGGTATTTCCTGGATAATGTTGCCGGCTGGATCCTGGAGCTGGACCGGGGTGAAGGTATCCCCTGGAAAGGAAACTATTCATCCTGGCTGGAGCAGAAGCAGAACCGCCTGGCGAACGAAGAAAAGACGGAGTCCAAGCGGCAGAAAACGCTTCAGCGCGAGTTGGAGTGGGTGCGCATGGCTCCCAAAGCCCGTCAGGCCAAGTCGAAGGCCCGTCTCGGTGCGTACGAAAAGCTGCTGGGCGAAGAGGCTCGTCAGAAAGAAGATAAACTGGAAATTTTTATCCCGCCCGGACCGCGTCTGGGGGCTAAAGTGATTGAAGCCCACAACGTCGCTAAGGCCTTTGGCGACCGCCTGCTGTTCGAAAACCTGGAGTTCAATTTGCCACAGGGCGGTATCGTCGGCATCATTGGCCCTAACGGTGCCGGTAAAACGACGCTGTTCAAACTGATCACGGGTAAGGAAAAACCGGATGCCGGTCAATTCTTTGTCGGAGAAACGGTAAAGCTTGCGTATGTCGACCAGGAGCACGATAACCTCGACCCCAACAAGAGCGTTTTCGAAACCATCTCGGGTGGTAACGAATGGGTGATGCTGGGCGGCAAGCAGTCAAATGCCCGTGCCTATGTCAGCCGCTTCAATTTTACCGGTTCCGACCAGGAGAAGAAAGTTGGTAACCTATCCGGTGGCGAGCGGAACCGCGTTCATCTGGCCATGCTGCTCAAAGAAGGTGCCAACCTGCTGCTGCTCGATGAGCCAACCAACGACCTCGACGTAAACACGCTGCGGGCGCTGGAAGAAGGTCTCGAAAACTTCGCCGGTTGCGCCGTCGTCATTTCCCACGACCGCTGGTTCCTCGACCGTATAGCCACCCACATCCTAGCGTTCGAGGGCAATTCTCAAGTATACTGGTTCGAAGGAAACTTCACCGAGTACGAAGAAAACCGCCGGAAGCGCCTGGGCACCGACGCCACTCCGCATCGGATTAAGTACAAAAAACTTGTATAGTTTGATTGTTTCAGCGGGGCCGCCCGGCGGTTTCAGGTTTCAAGTTCCAGGTTAACCGACTCTCGGAACTTGAAACCTGAAACCGCCGGGCGGCCCCGCTGAAGCCTGAAACAGTTATGCACCACGGCTATTACAACGGCACCATCCAGCCTGTCGACCAGATTGGCGTAGGCGTATTCGACCTCGGGCTGCTGCGCGGCTACGGCCTGTTCGACTACTTCCGTACCTACAACGGACGACCCTTTCAGTGGGACTGGTACTGGACCCGCTTCCAGAACTCGGCCATGCGCATGCACCTGCGCCTGCCATTGACCAAGGACCAGACGTACAAAATCGTCATGGACCTTATCGGGCGCAGCGATTTTGACGATGCGGCTATCCGCTTTGTGTTGACCGGAGGGTATTCACCGGATAGCATATCTATTGTAAAGCCGAGCCTGCTCATTATGACCGAGGACATTCACCCGGTTACGCCTGTTCAGTATGAGCAGGGGATTCGGGTAATTCTGGATGATTATGTGCGGGAAATGGCCGAGGTAAAAAGTACCGATTATAAGCATGTGATTTTATTAGCTGAGGCTATTCGAGGAGCCAGAGCGCAGGATGTGCTCTACCATAAAAACGGTGAGATTAGCGAACTGAGCCGCAGCAACTTCTTCATTATTAAAGGCCAGCGCCTGATTACCCCTAACCGGCACATTCTTCACGGCATCACCCGCCGAACGGTTATGCAACTCGCTCAGGATGATTTTGAGGTAGAAGAACGCCCGGTACTACTGTCGGAACTCTACGATGCTGATGAAGCATTTACCACCAGCACCACTAAGAGAGTTCTGCCTATCGTAGAGATTGGCGACCTCACCATCGGCGAAGGCAAACCCGGTCCCAAAAGTAAATATCTGCTGGAGCGCTTCGACGAGCTAGTCGATAGCTGGTAGTTTTAAGGTTCGTGCTTTAACCACGTCGCCCATTTGCCCTGTGCTTTCATTACCTGTTCGATAACGTCCCGCACGGCACCGCGGCCACCCGGCTTCGGGGAAACATAGTCGCAGACCCCCTGGATTTCGTCGGCTGCATCGGCCGGGCAGGTGCTTAATAGGGTTTTGCGGCTCAGAATTTCGTAGTCAGGCAGGTCATCGCCCATATACAGAACTTCCTCTTCCAGGATGCTATCCCGCGTCAGGTAACCGATATAGGCATTCACTTTCTGGTCGGTGGGCCCGCCCATGAAGATGTCTTTTATCTTGAGAAACTCCAGTCGTTTGCGCACCCCCACCTGGTTACCCGCCGAAATAATAGCAACCTTGTAACCGGCTTTGATGGCTTGCTCAATGCCGTAACCATCCCGGATGTAAAACGTTCTATACTGCTCTCCAGATTCTAGAGCATTGACGGTACCATCCGTCAGAACCCCATCCACATCAAAAATAAAGGTGGTAATTTGCTTAAAGCGGTCGTGCATATGTACAACGGAATTCCATTCCGTTTTGCTGGTAAGAAAAATTGTAACGAAGCTATTCAGGGCATAGAAGCTGTAACAGTCGTTTTCAGCGGCTTGCCTCAGCTGTGTTTAAGGCTCAATAGCTTTGGTTGATAAAAACGGAATGCAATTCCGTTGTACGGGTTGTACTGCAAGTTTAGGAAAAATCCCCCGGAGTAGGGACTTTTGCAGCATGAATACCATGAATTTACCGCAGGCTTTCCGGGAACGGATGCAGGCGCAACTGGGCGCTGAGTATGCTGCTTTCGAGGCTGCATTGGCCCAGGAGGCACCGGTAAGCATTCGGGTTAACCCCCGAAAGAATACATTACCAACGGATTCGCTGGACCGGGTGCCCTGGTGTGCCGACGGGTACTATCTGCCAGAGCGGCCAGTATTCACACTTGACCCCCTCTTTCAGGCGGGGGCGTATTATGTACAGGAGGCTTCCTCTATGCTGTTGAGCGAAGCCATCCGGCAAACCGCTAAAGTTGACCGGCCATTGCGAGTGCTGGATTTATGCGCAGCACCGGGCGGTAAGAGTACGCTGCTGGCTTCTGTGTTGCACCCGGACAGCTTGCTGATATGTAATGAGGTCATTCGCTCCCGTGTGCCGGTATTGCGGGAGAATATTGATAAATGGGGTTACCCCAATGTGGCCGTCAGTAACCACGACCCTGAAGATTTTGTTGGTTTGACAGGCTTTTTTGATGTAGTGGTTGTGGATGCTCCCTGTTCCGGCGAAGGACTTTTCCGGAAAGACCCGGATGCAGTAAAGGAGTGGTCGGAAGGTAACGTGGACCTGTGTTCTGCCCGGCAGAAACGAATCCTGTCGACAGTTGCCTCATTAATCGACAGGGGAGGACTGCTTATTTACAGTACCTGTACCTACAACGATGAGGAAAATATCGAAAACGCCCGCTGGCTGACCGAGCAGAAATTTACCAGCCAGCGCGTGACGCTACCTGCCGAATGGGGTGTGGTTGAAAAGATACAAGATGGGGTGTATGGATACCAGTGTTATCCGCACCGGGTCAGGGGCGAGGGCTTTTTCATCAGCGTTTTCCAGAAACAAACCGAAGTATATAATTCACAGAAGCACACGCCCAAAGGCTTTAAAAGCATTAAACCGGTTCATGCCAAACAGGCTAAAGCGCTGGCTGAATGGCTGGTCAACCCTCAAGCGTTTTCATACTGGCAAAAGCCTAATCAGGAGGTAATTGCTGTTCCGGTAGTACTTGAAAAAGAATTAATTACCGTAGATTTAGCCCTGCGCAACAAAGGATTCGGTATTGAGATGGGAATGTTCAAAGGTAACGACTTCATCCCGTCTCACGCGCTGGCCCTCAGCACCGTTGTTAACCCTGATTTGCCTGGTATCGAGCTAAGCCGGGAAGAGGCTCTCCGGTATTTCAAGAAGGAGAACCTGGTGCTGAATGAGCAAACCCGTGGCTGGCTGCTGGCCCGCTATCAGGGCTTGAACCTTGGCTGGATGAAAGGCGTGGGCAACCGGGTGAACAACTACCTGCCCAAAGACTGGCGCATCAGAATGGATATTAAAGAATACGCATGAAAACGTTTCTGAAATGGTTTGGCCTGTTACTGGCCGTATTGATTGTCGCCTATCTGGTAGGCCCTACCGTGCAGCCGGGGCCGATTGCCGAGAACACCCCCGTCGTCTCAGCCGACCTGCTGGCTTTGGAAAGAGAAATTGCCAAATCTGAGAGCAAAGCTGGCCTGAAGCCCGATAATCAGGCCCGCATCGTATGGGCAGATAGCCTGCACAAGCAGAAGACGCCGTACAGCCTGGTTTATCTGCCGGGCTTCGGAGCCAGTTGGGCTGAGGGTGACCCCGTGCATAAGCAGTTGGCAAAACGGTTTGGCTGCAACCTCTACCTGGCGCGGGAGTTTGAGCATGGTGTCAAGTCGTCGGATGCGTTCAGGAACCTGACTCCCGCTAACTATACCGCTTCGGCCGAATCAGCGCTGGCCATCGGCAAAGCGCTTGGGGGAAAGGTAGTCGTGATTGGCACTTCGGCCGGCGGTATGCTGACGCTCTATCTGGCCGCCCATCATCCCGAAATTCATGGCCTTGTGCTCTATTCTCCCTGCATGGCGGTAGCCAATCCGGCCCTCAAACTGGTGACCCGCCCCTGGGGCAAGCAGATTATGGACGGCATCATGGGCTCCGAATACGTAAAAGTCACCCACTACACACCCGACCGCGCCAACTACTGGCTGACACAATACCACACCAACGGGCTGATTACCCTCCAAACAATGCTGGACAAGTTCATGACACCAGAAACCTTTGTCAGGGTAAAGCAGCCAGTATTTATGGGCTACTACTACAAGGATGAGGAACACCAGGATAAAGTTGTATCGGTGCCTGCTATGCTGGAGATGTTCGACCAACTGGGTACCCCTGCTGATAAGAAGGAAAAGGTTGCTTTTCCGGAAGCCGGCGACCATGTAATTGCGTCGCATTTTACCTCCAAAGACCTGAACGGGGTATATCAGGCTACGGCCGCGTTTATGGAAGAAGTATTGGGCGTAAAACCAGCGCCGGTGTCCAAGCCAAACTATGCCCCAACCCCCACATTGGCAATCCAGCAAAAAAAGTAATTAACTTTGCCCTCCTAACTGAGGCTTTTGCCAGTAAATATTTAGAATGCCTGGCTTAAACGTCAAACGTCAAACGTTGAACATCAAACCTAAATAATGGCTTACGGATTACTACAAGGAAAACGCGGCATCATTTCCGGCGCACTGGACGAGAAGTCAATTGCTTGGAAAGTTGCCCTGAAAGCAAAAGAAGAAGGCGCTACCTTCACCCTAACTAACGCCCCCATTGCCATGCGCATGGGCGCCATCAAACAACTGGCCGAGCAATGCGGAGCCGAAATTATCCCGGCGGACGCTACCTCTACCGAGGACCTGGAAAAGCTGTTCAACCAATCGACCGAAATTCTGGGCGGTAAAGTTGATTTTGTGCTGCATTCCATCGGCATGAGTCCCAACATCCGCAAAGGACGCGCTTATACGGACTTAAATTACGATTGGTTTAAGCAGAGCGTCGACGTATCGGCCCTATCGTTCCACAAAATGATGCAGACGGCGTATAAGCTGGATGCTATCAACGAGTGGGGTTCAGTGGTAGGGTTGACGTACATGGCTGCTCAGCGGACATTTCCTTTCTATACCGATATGGCCGAAGCTAAAGCCATTCTGGAATCCATTGCCCGCAGCTTTGGCTACCATTATGGCAAATTCCGGAAGGTACGTGTAAACACCGTTTCGCAATCGCCGACGGTTACCACGGCCGGCTCCGGTATTGGTGGTTTCGACCGGTTCTATGACTTTGCCGATAAAACCGCTCCGCTGGGTAATGCCTCGGCCGAAGACTGTGCCAACTACGTTATCACACTCTTCTCCGACCTGACCCGGATGGTTACCATGCAGAACCTGTTCCACGACGGTGGTTTCTCCATGACCGGTATTTCCGAAGAAATAATGCAAATGGTGCAGCCTCAGCAACACCAACAATAAAAGCTTCTGCGTATACATAAAAAAGCCCGTAAGCGTCTTAGCCACACGTACGGGCTTTTTGCCTTTATACCAGTTCGGTAACCTTAAATTTGCTGTTCCCGTCGATACCTTTTTCTACCTGAATCTGTACGCTGATGCGTTCCTTCACCTCCTGCCGGTGGGAGATGATACCAATCGTCTTCTGGCTATCCTGCTGAAGCTTTTCCAGCATCACAATAGCTGTATCCAGCGTCTCCGGGTCCAGCGTCCCAAAGCCTTCGTCGATAAACAGACTATCAATCTGCACATTCTGCGAAGCTAAGTCAGACAGCGCCAGCGCCAGCGCTAGACTCAACGTAAACGTCTCTCCCCCCGACAAACTGGCTACCGAACGCTCAGCACTTCCCTGATACAGGTCCAGTACGTATAAATCATCCTGCCCGTCGCGGGGCTTCAGAATCAGGTAACGGTCAGTCAAATCCTTTAACCGGCGGTTCGCCAGTCCAATAAGCTGGGATAGGGTCAGGCTCTGGGCAAACTTGCTGTATTCGTCGCCCCTGGCGCTGCCAATCATCTGGTTCAGCTTTTTCCAGGTGTCGGCGTCTGCTTCTAACTCTTTTAGCTCCTTGTTCAACGCTTTTCGCCGTTTCCGCTCATTCTGGTCCGATTCCAGTTGCTTCTTGAAGTAGCCAACCTGTTCTATTTTTTGCCGTTCCTCTTTCTTGGCCGCATCCAGCTTTTGCTCAACTTCGTCAAAAGACAATTCACTCTGCCGAGCGGCTATGGCTTCATCCCGTTTCTGCTGCTCTTCAGTACGCTTCCGGATGAGTTCATCGGCCTCTTTTTCCAGGGTCCGTTTCTGTTCCTGTAGTCGCCGAAGTGTCGTTCTGTCCAGAAGGCTCAATCTGGCAGAGGATGCATCCGCAAAGCCTCGTTCCTGTAGTACTGGTTGAAGTCGTTCTGTCAGGGCCGTAACCTGTTTGTCAAACTGGGTATATGCCTCAGCGGCTTTATTGAGGAATTCCAGCTGCGTATCGCGCTGACGGCTCAGCGTACTAAACCGACTCAGCAACTGCTCACACCGTTCCTTTATATCGTCACCAGCGTAGAGTGCATCCTTTTCGGCTTTTAGTGCCTGCACCCGCTTTCGGCTCTGCTGTACAATCTGCAGGTCTTCGCCCAACTGAATGAGGGTATGTTGCTGCTCCCAGAGCGATTGCAGCGACGTAAGATTTTTGCGTTGAAGCTGAAGGTAAGCCTGTTCATCTTTCAGCACTTCAGGAGTGGCCGATTCATCGAGCGCCAAAGCAGCTAACTTCTGGCTTATCTCGTTCCGCCTTTCGATATAAGTGCTTCGCATCTCATCCCGATGAGCGGTGATAGCCTTCTCCTCGGCTTGGGCAGTCAGCACGGTTTTCTGTAAGGCTTCGTATGCTTTGCTTTTCTGCCTCCAATCGTCGGTGGCCAACTGTAGTTCCACCTCTGCTGTCCCCACCTGCTGAATATAGTGGTGAGCGTAGGGGTGGTCCAGCGAACCGCATAACGGGCACGGCTCCCCATCCCGCAAGGCTTTCCGCAAATCCTCCAGGTTGGCTTCCTGCATCAGGCGAAGCTTCCGCTCCTCTAACTGACCTTTCCGCTGTTCGAGCAGGTTAACCTCCGCCTGCAGCTGTTCCAGCGCATCAACCTGGGTGGCTATAAACTGCTTTTTTTCCTGAATGACCCCGTTCAGGGTGTGACCTTCCAGCAATCGCTCCTGTTGCTGCTCCTGAAGCGTAATAAGTTTAGCCACTTCACCCTCCCGGTAAATAATCCGCTCAATTTCGCTGGGTAAGGTAGCGGGAGCCACCGTCGGGTGAGTTGCTGTCAATTGGGTCAATTCAGCCGACACTTCCTGTCGACGGGCTTCAATTTGGAGAACGGCCTGTTCGCTCTCCTGGACATCTAATTGTTTATACCAGTTATCAGCTATTCTGTCTATAGTACGCCATACCGACTGAAGCGGTTGAACTGCTTTCGCGTCTTCCTGCCTAATCTGCTGCGATAGCTCTAAAACCTGCTCCCGAAACCTTACAAGTTGAGGCTCAAACGTATCCTCCTGAAGTAGGTGCCCAATGAGTAATTGACCTTGTTTAAGCACCTCACTCAGTTGTTCCTGAAGCGCACCAATATGCGTTTGGGCTTCTTGCTGGCCTTTGGCCGCTTCGTTCCGGCTGCTTTCGGCATGAGCTAAATCGGCCAGGTCGGTCGCTAAGTCTGCTATCTGCTCATGGCGTTGCAGGCGTTCGGCTTCAGCAGCAAAGGCAGCCTGTTTTGTTGCTAACGCCTGTTGCCGGCTGTCAAGACTAACCAACTGGCGATTTGATTCGGTAACCTTTTGAAGTAGGGTATATTCGGTGGTGAAGTAGGTGATTTCTTCTGTGAGAATCTTCAGCCGGTCATCTACCGTTTTTTGCTCCTGCTTCAGCGCGTCAGCGTCTTCTTCACTGAGAACCTGAATCAGCCCAACCTCTTTTTTTTTAGCTGCAATCTTCTCTGTGTATTCCTTATTCACTGAATAAACACGCTGGCTGAGCTGCCGGTAAATTTCCGTGCCGGTAATCTTCTCCAGCATCTTGCTCCGGTCGGCGGCTTTGGATTTAAGGAACTGGTCAAAAGCTCCTTGCGCCAGCACAATCGACCGGACAAACTGTTCGTATGTCAGCCCAATCAACTCTTCATTCTTCTTCGGAAAATCCCGCAGGTCTTTAATGGGGAACAATATACCGTCGCCCTCCTTATTCGGCAGGAGCGATACCTCCATTTCGTAGTTGTTCCAGTTGCCGTTGCGGTTCTTCTTAATCGACCATTTCGACCGGTAGACCTTTTCATCCACCTCATATTCTACTTCCGCAAAAGCTGCCGTTCCTGTCTCCCGCGCTGCCTGCTGATTCACAATCAGCCCTTCTTCGGTTATGTTCTGCAGCGAAATAGCGCCGGAAAGCCGGGGTGCCCGATTGAAGAGAGCTAGGGTAATAATATCCAGCAGGGTCGATTTTCCGGCCCCCGTCGGACCGGCAATGATAAATAACCCCGTACTGTTCAGGATACCATTGGTGAACAGAATCGGCGGGTGTTCGCCGTAAAAAGAATTTATATTACGAAAACGTATCTGTCGAATCTTCATACGGTATTAAGCCGGCTGTTCCGTGACCATCCGGTACAACTGTTTATAGGTTTCCATCAGCACCGCCCGTTCGTCACCTTCCACCTGCAACGCGTCCAGCTTTCGATTAAATACATCTATATACGATAAGTCCTGCAAATGCGTATCGGCTACGTACAGGGAGTCCAGCCGCTTCAGCTTATTACGAAACAGCAGCCGGGATTTGGCAATCACAAAAGAAGCCTGCGCATAGTCGCGGGTTAATTGTTCAAAATGGGTCCGGACGGCCAGGCTTTCATCGTCTTCCTCCACCAATACCTCCACCAGCGTAGGCAGCAAATCGCCGGTTTCAATGGATTCCAGTTTCTCCCGTACTTCATCCAGCATACCATTTACATGAAGCAGGGAACGGAAGCGGGGCACCGGAACTGACTCAATAGCGGTAAGTTTCCCATTGTCAAGGGTTAATTCCAGCACCTGATGGCGGTTGTCCCGTTCCCCAAAGCTCAACGGAATTGGTGACCCGCTATAACGTACCGTATCACCAGCGCCAATCTGCTGCGGCACGTGAATATGGCCTAACGCGACATAGTCGAATCCATCCGGGAAATGTTCGGACGCAAAAGCTGCCTGTCCACCAACCGTGTGAATCTCGCGCTCACTCTCGGAGATGGTTGCTCCATTTACGTAAAGATGGCCCATCGCCAGGACCGGTACATCCCGATAATCTGAATGGCAGAAATCTACAATTCGCTCGTAGTGATTGCGTATACCCATCCGCACCGCGTCAACCCGTTCTTCATACGTCTGACCGGATATGGACTGCCGCAGGTCACTATCTCGCAGATAAGGTACAGCCGCAACCACCGCATCCGAGGAGCCGTTGACCAGCCGAATCACCTCATCGGCGCAATTTCCTGTTGAGCATCCTACTACATGAATATTCAGAAAGCGGAGCAATTCCCGGGGAGCGTTCAGTTTACTGGCCGAATCGTGATTACCACCCGTAATAATTATCTTCTTCTGCAAGGGCAGCATACGAGTCAGGAACTGATAGTACAGCTGCATAGACCCATCATTAGGATTAGTTGTATCAAAAATATCCCCGGAAATAAGCAGCACATCGATCTGCCGGTTATCTACCGTTTCGGCCAGCCAATCCAGAAAGCGAATATGGTCATCCCGCAGGTCATATTTATATAACCGTTTTCCCAGATGCCAGTCTGCCGTGTGCAGTATCTTCATAGTATTTACAGCCAGTGAGTTAGGGCCTGTTTGCCACAGGGTACCATCTTGCAAGTTAAGCGAAGCTAGTCAAAAGCTCATTGTTTCTCCTATGAACGAATGAGTGTGAACTTGTAAAAGTACAAATGAAAGTTATTGTGCTTACCCCACCAAATCTACTGATTTTTCTGTAAAACCGGGGAACAAAACAGACCTTGTCTATTGTTATACTTATGTCTGAGGGAGACGAAAAGGGCAGCTTAGCAGGCTGCCTTCACTACGTCTAAAAAAGCTTCTACGCTCATGCCGCTGATTCTTTGAGGCTTATGCCACTAGACAAAAAATCTCCCAGTTATTTTAGAGTAGGTACTTGACAAAGGCTAGAAAAGCCTCTACCTTTGCAGTCCCAAATGAGGGAGACGCTTCCGAGAGGCACTGACAACAGGCCTTGGAGTGCACCCATCAGGCGGGGCAATCTTCTGCCGAAAATACAAAAAATAATTTCAGCAAAAGACTTGACACGGGACAGAAAAAGTGCTACCTTTGCAGTCCCAATTCAATAAAGCGACACCACAAGAGACTTTCTTGGAACTGTCAACCAAGCTTAGCCAACGGGTTAAGCGCTTGTTCTTTGACCAATTGTCAGCATACAGCACAACGTCTTTAGGCAAATAAGACAGCCCTTTTTGGGGCAAGCAGTCGTGAGACTGCATATTACTATTTACGATGGAGAGTTTGATCCTGGCTCAGGATGAACGCTAGCGGCAGGCCTAATA
>NZ_BAABHD010000001.1:0-111094 GCF_039541915.1 Nibrella saemangeumensis | reverse complement strand
GTCTTTTGTCCTTACGTGTTTGCTAAAGTGCCTGACTGAGAGTAGCATTACCACAAGTGAAATTCTTGAAATTTTACCACCGCTCAAAACTAAAGGCGTGTTGGGAAATTTTGGCTACTGATTTACAGAGCCTGATGCTTGTCTGTTTTAAGGATAAAGCTAATCGGCCGGACCAATATTGCCGCAAAACCACAGTTTCTTTGGCTAACTAAACTCTTGAGATGCCTTTTAATAGGCTAATTCAGTCATACCTCACTAAACCAAAGGAAATTTCCCAACACGCTCTTATGAGTGACTAAAATTAATAGAGAAGTAAAAATTTGATTAGGTTAATCAAAATTGATTATAAAATCAATGGGATGCGCAAATAGATTACCCTCCTTCCAAAGTTTTATGGGGTTATTTAATTTTAGGATTTTTGCATTATCTTGACCGGCATTGAATACACAGTAAATCCAGAACTTATCTCCATCATTTTCATTAAAGTATCTTCTTGCTACTTCCCATTGTGTACCAGATATAGAAAAGGTTTTTTCAGTGCTTTGCGTCGTAGACTTTACCTCAACAATTCTAACAACTTCTTCGCCACTTTTAACAACGAAGTCACATCCAACACCTAGTTTACCGTTATCATTAAAGTCTAATATAGTTATAGAGGAATCTAACTCGTATTCCTTCAACAAGGCTCGTTTTACGAAAGCCTGTCCCCAGTCTCCAATGTTTTTAAGCACTTCATAGCTAACCTGTTCAGTCAGCGTTGTACTCAGATTATCTTTATTAGAGTTTATTACTGTAGAGCCATGTTCTTCAATAACGTGCGTTAACGTATTGTCATTTTGTTTAATTTGATATTCTTTATTTTTCTTAAAATCAGTAATTAAGGCAGAGTTAAGCGGAACATCTTCTGGACTAAAAATGGGATTAAAACTTGAGAGCTTCTTCTTGTCCTGCTCTAAAGCTTTATTGTCTCGTCGCTGTTTCTCCAACTTATACATTTCATACTCCTCTTTCTCTTTTCCAACAAGAAGTATGCCTCCGGTTTTCTCTTCAATAAGCTTTACTTCATTGAGTTTAAACCCAATTATAAAAAAAAGCCTTTTATTAAGATCTGAAATATCATAATTTGTTGCAAGTTCGTCATAAGTTATATCTTGTGGCGCAACAAGCTTCTCAAGCTTATCATATAACCATGGAGTTTTTTTAAGATCTTCAACAAACCTTGCAATAAATGTCTGTTCGCGAGTATAGCTTCCTCGATTTCTCCATGAATATTTTCCCTCGAAGTAGTCATCAGGCACAGACAGTAAAATATTCCATAAAGCAACGGACTTTTCTAAACTGATACTTTTAAAGAAGAGTTTCAAGCCATCAATTGTATAATCTTCAACTTCATCCCACGTTTTATCATGTAAATCTTTTGTAGTCCTTAAAACCCTCTTATCTTCATCGGTTAGATGGGTATCGGCAATCAAAATCTTTCTCGGATAATTGATTACACCAAGTGCCTTTAAAATATCTCGAAGTATAAGTCTGTGGCTTTCCGGTAAAAAGTAACGGTCTTCATCAACAAAATCAGCCATTAAACTACCATCGAAATATTTCTCTAAATTTTCAGTATATAAATATACATTATCTAAGCTTAGAAGTCCTGTTTCACCCGTTTCTTTATTGATACTTAGAATAAAAGGACACTGTTGTAAATCTTTAATTAACTGCTCTTTTCTTTCTTCATCTCTCGATAGTAGTGCGGTAAGCAGTTTCCCGAAGTCTTCAAAGTAGCCGTCATAATATTCTCCCTTATGTAATACTGGTAAAATCAACTCATTAATTTCCGCAAATAAATCAGGTTTAGTTATTCCAAGCTCTTCAAAAAATTTCCTTGCATCCTCATTACTTGCAATATTACTTTTCACCGTTAAATACTTTGTTGAACTCTCAGTAGGTAAAAAAACGTTTAGCTTACCATCTCGCCTAAAGGGAGTAACTTGGTCTATCTTTCCATCAGTATCAACTCTAATTATAGGTTTATTTCTCAATACCCCTGAGGAATAGTAGCCAAAATTTCCCCTCCAAAGGTTTGGTGCTTTATGTATAACTTTATAAAAATCTACGATCCACTCGTCTGTTTGCTCAACTAAAAACTCTTTATCCACCTTTGACGCAAAGTTTGCTAAGTCATAGCTAGGTACTCCGATTTCATAATGCAAATAATCCCAAAGCTGTTTATATTTATCAGAAGTAATTCTCCTGTCAACCCAGTGACTTCTGCCCCATAGCTTTTTAGCTTGGCCTTTGTTTATTAAATCGGCTAAATCAGAGCTTCCAGAAAGCATAGAATCTGATGAGCATACATACTCGCCATCTTTTGTTGGAATGTAAGGTTTATCAGATTTAAACTCCAATGTAGTTACCTCATATAGGTCTTTGTAGATCTCAGAACGGTCACAAACTTCTTTATCAACTGGTAGAATTTTTAGAAATTCCACATTAAATAACCCAAGCTCTTTTATAACGATTAATGCCTCTGCAAGTAGCCTTCCTAACTCGACACTTAATAATCCGTTTCTATTATCTGTTTCAATTTTCGTAAAAGTGCTTTTGTTTTGAATGGCCTCTCTCGCTGGTGTAGTATAAAAAGGTGCATGAATCAAAAATTTTAAATTAGTTTCGATCTTGGTTGGGAAAAACACAAATAAGGGTGATTTATCGCATGGAACTATAACTTTATCGTTTTTATCAATTTGAAAAGCTATCTTTACTAATAGGTCTTTCTTTTCAATATTGACACTTCTTTCTAAAAGTATAAAATTAAATTGCTTGCTTACTGAATTTATCCGAACTATTCTATTGTCCTCATTGTGATATACTCTTTCATAGATACCAAAATCATTGTCGGTCTCCCAACTAATCGATGTAATATTTGTTAAAAATAGTAAATAGAGCATGTTCAAGTCCTGAAGCTCATTGTATATTATTCTATATATCTCATTTCTCTTTTCTTCTTTGAATGGTAAGACTATTTTCGTTCCTTTATAATACGAATTTACCTCTGAATACGTCTTTTCTGGAATATTGTAATTTTTTATTGTTATGTCATATTCAGCGGATATTATTCTGGGCGAATTAGTTATCGAATAGACAGACTTAAATCCTATTCCGAAACGACCTATAGCATTCGGCTTTTCTTTTTTTTCATAGTTATCTCCAAAATTTGATATTGCTCTTATATCGTTGAAATCAAATAACTTTGGAGCATCGTGTGTAAAAATCAGCTCAGATTCTGTTAAAGTAAAATAGACATTTTTTGCTCCTTCATCTTCTGCATTTTGTAGTAATTCGGTAATAAAGTGAGTAGGATCTCCATATAATTTAGCAAGCGTCTCATGAGCATTATCACCATCTGCTTGCATTAGTTTGACTTTCTCTGAACGCCTTATTATAAGTTCGTCTAACCTGTCCACATTTATAAACTTTTAAATGTAAAATATTGAAAAGTGTACCTAAAACTTTTATTAGTTATGCTTTAATCCCAATTTACTGCAAACGTACATCTATTATCGGTAATTGATAATTTTAGATAGTTCCACCTCAAGTTCATCGAAGTTCGCATCTAATTTCTTTTTCTTTATTTCCTTTTGTTTACTCCTAATCATTTCTTGTATTTGTACACAATTAATATCCTGTTCAGGACATTTTGGTCCTAAAATAATTTTCCGGAGGTGAATGGGGAACGATTTGCTATTTAGTCTAAAGTCAATTATAGGATTAAATATTGAATGAGTATATGTTGTTACCCACTCTTTATTTATTTTATTTAGCTTTTCATTGTCTATAACTAACAGTCTAATTTCTTCTTCAACTGCGTAATCAAAGGGTTTAAAAAAGTGCTTCCAATAACCTAATTTTCTGAATTCAAAATTAAACCCTGTAGCAGATTCAACTTCATCTTTGATTTGTTTAAGGAACTCTAGCTCTTTATGCAAACCATTTTTGTCAGCGTACTTAACTTTTTGTATTAATATTTGATTGTTCAGATTTTCGCTTTTTATTTCAAACACAAGGCAAGCTCCTTTAGCATCCTCTGAATAAAGCCTCCATAAAGTTAAGTCATCTTTCCTTAGAATATTTGAACACGAAGTAATATATCTATTATTTAGGTCATTTATAGTTTTTTCATCTTCCTTATTAAGAGGCTTTTCAATTCTATTGAGGTATGTTTCAACATAATTGATTTCAGATTTGTCGTTCATACCAACTAAGCCGTTCATCCTGAAAGAAATATAATTAATTATATCAAATGTTGTCTTTAAAGAAGTATACCTACATACGTGTGTTTCTTTAAATGGGCCTAACATTTCAATAAAGAACTGATTCTCAAAAGATGAAATATTCTGATCATCTCCTGAAAACACAAAAGCATTATTCTTTTCATCAAATTTAATTCTTTTAAGAAAAGACTCACTTTTTATAAATTCAAAAAGTGCTGTGTTCTCTTGTAAGTGTTTTTCGGCAGCTTGAAGTATTATACTTACAATTAGTTCTTTATCTTTTTTATATACTTTAACCTTCTCTGGTTTTATTATTCGTGAAACAATATCCTGAAAGTTCAGTTCAATAAAGTCTTGCTCTTTATAGTTTCTATCATAAAAAAAATAATTTACGCCGTTTGTTACTATCCCATATCTAGAATTAGTAACAGAAATAGCTGAACGTACTTGTTCCGTTGCATTTGCTAATACACTTTTATTAGACAGATTTGTTTTTATTTCTATAATTGCTAATGGCTGGTTTTCTTTGTAAACAACTATATCAAATATTTTATCTGTAGCTGTTATTGACCACCTATCTTGACGCTTTATATGCAGACTTGTATTAGCTAAAGCTTCTTCAAGCTGCCTAGACACTTGTATTTCTACGCCAATTTCTGAAAATTTCATTATATCTCTTTTATTTATTAGTTAAGCTGATCCAGCAAAATTTTGTAAATATTAGCTCCTGTAAATAACTTTAATACTATATTATATTACACTAACTGCTTTATCACACTTCTGAAATTCATCAAAGCCGCTTCCAAGTTTTCCACAATGTCTGCGGCCAACTCGTCTGGATTGGGTAGGTTATCCAAATCGCTGAGACTATTATCCTTTAGCCAGAAGATGTCTAAGCTCGTTTTATCACGGGCTATGATGTCCTCATACGTGAACTTCCGGAAACGTTCGGTTTCTTGGCGTTGGTGTCTGTTCTCTGGATTGTAGCACTGGATAAAGTTTTGCAGATGCTCCAGTCGTAGGGGATTTGTTTTTAGGGTGTGCTTTACGTTTGTGCGGTAGTCATATACCCACACTTCTCTTGTCCAGTGGTCTTTGCTGGCGGGTTTGTTGTCGAAGAACAGCACGTTAGCCTTTACCCCCTGCGCGTAGAAAATTCCAGTGGGAAGTCGTAAGATTGTATGTAGGTCGGTGTTTTGTAACAGCCGCTTCCTCACTGTTTCACCGGCACCACCTTCAAATAGTACGTTATCAGGTAATACTACGGTTGCTTTTCCATCAATCTTGAGCAACGACCGGATGTGTTGGAGAAAATTTAATTGTTTGTTGGATGTAGTAGTCCAAAAATCCTGCCGCTGATAAGTTAGTACCTCTTTCTCCTGTTCTCCCTCTTCATTAGTGAAGGTAGTACTGCTTTTCTTGCCGAAGGGTGGATTAGCTAGCACATAATCAAACCGTTGGGAGGGTAAACCAATCAGGCTATCGTTCCGCTCAATTGGTGGTTCGCTGTTGAGGTCACCAATATTATGCAAGAACAGGTTCATTAGGCACAATCGGGCTGTACTGGCTACGATCTCCCAGCCATGGAAGGTCTGATATTTGAGAAATTGTAATTGCTCACGATCTAAGTCCTGCTTTGCCAGATAGTCATAAGCAGCTAAAAAGAAGCCTCCAGTGCCACAACTGGGGTCAGCAATGGTTTTCATAGGCTGAGGTCGAACACACTCTACCATTGCCTTTATAAGTGCTCTTGGTGTAAAGTATTGCCCGGCTCCCGACTTCGTATCTTCAGCGTTCTTCTCCAGTAACCCTTCATAGATGTCTCCCTTTACATCTGCATCTAGACCAATCCATGTCTCGGCGTTAATGAGTTGGATAAGCCTATAAAGCTTGGCTGGGTCTTGTATCTTGTTTTGGGCCTTAAAGAATATCTGGCCTATCATCCCCGGCTGTTTGCCAAGTTCGGTAAGTATATGAACGTATTGAACCTCCAGTTCTGCACCATTTTTATCAATAAGACTCTCCCAGTTGTATTCTGCGGGTATATGGGTGTCCCGGAAGTAGGGCGGCTTGGTATACTCATTGGCCATCTTCAGGAATAGCAGGTAAGTAAGCTGTTCTAGATAGTCGCCGTAGCCTACCCCATCATCCCGAAGAGTATTACAAAAATTCCAAACTTTCTGTACAAGTGCGTTGGTACTCATTTTATATATTCTTGATTCTATGCTAGAAAATGATTCAGTTAAAATAATGATAGCTGTTCACTTTTACCTGTCAATCGGCGACTGGTACTTACAGTCTCTTCAACCTCTTTTGCTACTTCATTAATTAGCTTACCTTCAAATGCCTGTTTAAGAATGCTTTGCCGGAGAGCTTCAGCGTCGTTAAGGCTTTGTAGAATGGTGAGTTCCATTGAGTCAGCTTCTGAAAGACGGGAATCTATTTCTTCCACAATTTGTATTTGCTCCTCTCTAGAGGCAAGTGGAAAACATAAGGTTTTGAACCGTTCTGTACTGATTTTTTTTTGTGCTACTCCCTGAGTGATTAATCCTAGCTGACTCTTTATTATATCAGATTCTAAACAGTATTTGAAGTACCTTCTTTCTACATAGGAATCCCAAATACGGAACTTCAAACAATCAGAGGTAATTACAGCGTTTGGATAGGATTGCGGATATATAGCGCAATCTCCGGGAGGATCGCCCATCTTAGTTATAAGTATGTCTAACGGTTTAGCTGAGTGTGCCTTTAGCTCATCGTATTTCGATTGAGAAATAAACTTCAGATCAAGTGTAAAGTTGTTTCTGGTAATGTTTTTGACGAAGATTAAAGGAACACCTGAATCCACGTAATCGCTTACCTTTAGGTTACTACCAAAAGGCCCAATACCAATAGCATAATCTTCAGGAGCACAGACATCTTCTGGTCGAACCCAACACCACCCATTAGGCAGCATTGGCAAACCTTTAACTTCTCTCGCTGTTATGGGCTCTAACGGTTTTAGCTTTTTACGTTTCTTTTCATATTCCTGCTTTCTGTTGGAGCTCATAAGCTTAAGTAGCACTTCAGCAGAGGGAAGTAGAGGTTGGTGCTTTCGCCAATCTTCAGTTAGTCTCCCATTAAAAGCCCAATTAATTACCACCTGTCGATAAACCTTCAGCCGCTTAAGTGCCGTCTCTAACTCTTGTACTCCGGCATCAATCTCGGAAAATAACTCTTCTATCTTAGCTACAATAAGTCGCTGAATGGATGGTGAAGGGATGGGGACAAGGTAATTTTCAATGTATTTTGTCGAAACACGTGGTAAGTTTACCCCTGCCGTATTAGCTGAAGCATCATTAACAAATTGACGTGATAATAAGAAATGATATAAGTACTTTGGTTCAACCAAGATAGTCGGTCTAAGTACAAGAATATCTGTTGAACAGACTCCCTTCCTGTTGGCCAAAGCTACTTTGTTGAGATATGGCCTTAACTTTCCATATAGTATGTCACCTGCGTTGAATCTATTCTTAACTGTCGTAATTACCTCCTCCCTAGCATCTTCAGTCACAACACCTCTATTTTTGTGAATGTGCTCAAGTCCAATATAATATTCTGTTGAACCAGTTGGCTGGTGTTTTTCAGATGAAATGTTAGCCAAAGACTTGAGCGGCTTCAATTTCCAACCTTCAGGTAATTGCAATACCTTCGACATTAGTTTGGGGTTTAAGCTGCAAGATACTCATTCAATTCATCAACAATTGGGAATGCCTGCTTCCCAAATAGACCCCATAACTTACCTAGTCCGCCTTTCCCGTTGAAGGGTGAAAGCTCAAAGTCCTCACGGTCAAGGTGAACAGACTTGGCTATAAAGTCCTTCATCAATCTCAGCCATTCCATCTGCTCTTCCGAAAACTTCAAGGTTCCCGCCTGCTTGCGGAATACCCAGTTCTGGAAGTTGCGGTTCACCGTCAGATCATAAGCGGTTAGCGCTGGGTCAATCTCCAGTACGCGCCGGATGAGAGAAACCAAAGCAATCAATTCGCTTTGTGGTTGTTTTCCATTGACCGTCTCCAGTGCCTCATAAGCTTTCCAGACAGCAAAGGGGGCCAAGTTGGGTTTGTCCGTCTTTAGCTTTTCGCACAAACTCTTTATCATCT
This sequence comes from Nibrella saemangeumensis, assembly GCF_039541915.1. Taxonomy (NCBI): domain Bacteria; kingdom Pseudomonadati; phylum Bacteroidota; class Cytophagia; order Cytophagales; family Spirosomataceae; genus Nibrella; species Nibrella saemangeumensis. The sequence continues at coordinate 102,684 of NZ_BAABHD010000001.1, read as the reverse complement.
GGTAGGTCAGTTCCTTTCGGCGGGTTGGCTGGCTATAAAAGATCTGTAGCGCCGTTATCTCGTCGCGATGCTGTTCGATGTATTCCCTAAAGCTTTGTACCGTGTGGCTGGCCTTTTCGGTCATGGTAACGTCCCAACCGGCAAAGGATACGGCATCCAGATTCACCACATCAATTAACTGCTCATGGTTGCGCCGAATACCTTCAAGTGTGTCCCGGTAATCTGCATTATCAAAAACGGCTATGGATGTTTCGATCAATGATTGCTGCGCCTGTTCTGTAATGGCTGAGGTTATTGACTCACCCGTTGAGCTGCAAAGCTGTCGGGCTTGCTCCTCTATACGATCAGGATTATAGGTATCCAGTAAATCCGAAACTACTTTGTTAATGGTCTTGCCCCCGGCAAGATCGGCTAATTGCTTACGTTCTGTAGGGGTCAATTGTTTTTCCAGTCGGGTCAACCGGTTTGCCAAAGAGGTAAGGGTATCCTCTGATGTGTCCCCGCCAACGGCAACGTTCCATAGCAGATCTTTGAGCGATACCCCCGGCTTACGCTCCAGTGGGCGGCTGTCGGTTTTCAACGATTTACATACGCCTACGGCATCGACAATCACGAAATGAGTCTTATTGCCATGTGCCGAAGGGGTAACCTTTCGCAGGTCATCGCCGGAAAGGGTGCGTGTCCCCCTGCCTTTCATCTGCTCAAAATAGGAGCGTGACTTTACATCCCGCATAAATAAGAGGCATTCAAGAGATTTTACATCCGTTCCGGTTGCAATCATATCCACAGTTACGGCTATACGCGGGTTATACTGTGTCCTAAACTGCTGTAGGACTTCTGAGGGCTTTTCTCCGCCATTCTTCCCCACGCTATAGGTCACTTTGCGGCAAAACTCGTTTCGTTCCGCAAACTCCTCCCGAACCATCTGGATGATGTCATCCGCATGAAAGTCGCTTTTGGCGAATATGAGCGTTTTGGGTATTTCTTTACGGTTCGGAAATATTTCCGGTAGTCTCTCTTTAAAGGTGCGGATAACCGTCCGTATTTGGTCAGGATTTACTACATCCCGATCTAGAGCGGTTCCAGTGTATATCGTGTCCTCATCCAATTGTTCCCAGCGTTTACGTCTGGTCTGCCGGTCGCGCTTGTCTATCCACTCCCCGGCTCGTACTTCAGCTCCATTTTTGGTAATCTCCGTCTCAATGGTGAATACATCAAAAGGCACGTTTACGCCATCCGCAACGGCTCTCTCATACGTGTATTCACTGACTACATTGCGGTTAAAGAATCCAAATGTCCTCTTGTCTGGGGTAGCCGTAAGGCCGATCAGGAAGGCATCAAAGTAATCCAGCACCCGCTTCCATTCATTGTAAATACTCCGATGGCATTCGTCAATGATGATAAAGTCGAACGTCTCTATGGGTATTCGTGTGTTATAGGCAACTTCGCGGGTTCTGGCGGTTAGCTGGACTTCGTTGAGGGATTTTTCCTCTGCTGACTCATCCAGTTCTTCCCCTCTCAGGATCGAGTACATGCGTTGAATGGTACTGATGCAAACCTGCGCGGAGGAGTCTATATAAGAAGACTTCAGCCGTTGAACATTATAGAGTTCGTTGAACTTGCGCTGGTCATCATTGGGTGTAAAAGACTGAAACTCTTGCTCGGCCTGTTCGCCCAGATTTTTGGTGTCTACCAGAAACAGAATTCGCTTGGCTTTAGCAAACTTGAGAAGCCTATAGGTTGATGTTATAGCCGTGAAGGTTTTGCCGCTTCCAGTGGCCATCTGCACTAAAGCACGGAGCCGGTTATCACCAAAGGACTTTTCCAGATTCTGAATAGCCGTAATCTGACACTCCCGAAGATTGCGGGTGTCCAGTGTGGGGAATTGCTGTAACCGTTTACGCAAGGTCTCCGGTTGTTTCAGCCACTCCCGCAAGGTCTCTGGTCGGTGGAATGAGAAGAGGTCTCTGGCTCTGGGTATGGGGTCGGCGTTGTCGGTGAAGTGGGTTTCTATTCCAGTGGATTCATATAAGAAGCGCAAGGGCTCCTTGTCTTTGTGCCACTTCAGGCGGCTGGTAGCATAACGGGTAGACTGCTCCTCTACAGGTGTTAGAATAGTACCCTCCGCTTTAGCCTCAATAACGCCAACCGGTTTGCGGTCAACGAAAAGCACATAATCAGCCGGGCCGGAGTCGGTTGGATATTCGCGCACAGCCACCCCACCCAAAGAGAGATTGATCTGCTTGAGGTCTTGCACCTGCCAACCCGCATGGGTCAGCATTTTATCAATGTTCTGGCGGGCTTTCGCTTCCGGTGTCATCTACAGTGGGAATAGGCTCCTAAATATGCACGGAATTGAGCAGATAGTAAATGTCTGTTTATTCATCGGTAGGTGAACATTGCGTCTTTTGTATTGGTAGTGCTAATAATCAGCTATATACATTATGGTGTCGTCTACTTGAATTTGGCTTATAGTGCGCAGCATCTTCGATAGTAGCAGATAAGCCGCTCAAGTATAAATATTTTACCAGTGCTCTCTTTAAGTAAGGGGGCTACTACTAGAAGCTATTGATCTTTGGGGAAATGGCCCGGCCCTTTACACTCCTCCCACACTTTGCTACCTCCCCTCCAACTTCGCTCTAGTAAATTACTTTCCACAGGGTAATTCTGTGAAAGGTTTGCCGCTTGTGCGTGAGTCGAGCGAGTATCCCCCACCACCATATTAGGACTATTAAAACGTCACTTTTTCGGTGAAAAGTTGTTATGTTACTAAAACACTACTTATATTATATGCGTGGGAGAAATGAGAGAGTAATTCACTGGTCTGAAATCCTAAAAGAGCTAGATAGATACGAAAACATGGCCATTTACGCCAAAAAATGTGGTGTTGCGGTAATGTCGGTGTATACCCGATACGGTATTAGACTTGTGAGAACATTAGAGCCGAATGGCCGAGTAAGAGTACTAGTTGATACCAAGCTCTCACCAAAACCATCACGCCGGGATTCCTTAAGAGGAGTAAGGGTACAAAAGCGAATTGCTAATTTACACTCAGAGCACTGTCTCTATTCTCCTCCTATAGTCTAAAATAACTCTAAACCTATATGGTTATTTTCGGACAAATTCTTACTTAGAACGCTGGTTAATTTGGGACACTTTTCTGTTTTTTGACTAGTTCTCCATTCTACTAACTTGCTTCTTATCAGAACCTTCGAGTCAGGTAGCACACTTGAGATAGCTTGCCACTTCTCCATAATCAGATCTGTCACTAATTGAACCCAATCTTCGCTACGACTGTATGTTTTAAGGAGTTGTCTAAAATTTCTTTCTGCACGTTTGAGCCGTTTTCTCTCACGTTCATACTCCTTACCTAATAGCTCTTCACTTAATTGCCAGAAACGTGGATTTCTACCCTTTAGCAATAGTTCTCGCTCTTTAGGCTTAAGACCTTCTGCCTTGACTGAAAAATCATCGAATAGTATCTCTTTAAAGGTATTTATTAAGATCGACCCAAGTTTATCATATTGAGATATGTCTAAAAGATCGGCTAAACTTGAGATACTGACACCTCTTTCTATAAAAAACTGCATCTTCACAACTTTAATCTCAAATCTAAGTGTATAGCTATCTAAACCGTACTGTTTACCTTTATCATATATTTTTACAATATACTGCTGAAAGGCACATTGGTAGTATTGACTCTTGTAGTCATAACTTTTAGTAAATGGTTTATTTTTGTATGTAATTAAAGATTTAAGGATTTTAGACACTGGAAACGGCAAAGTGATATTAACACCAAACTCCACATTATTCAACCTGCTACAAAAGATGTTAATCTTAAGGTTGCTCACTAAATCATTTATTACGTTGAATAAGCTTTCAGCAGTAAAATCATTGGCGTTTTGAACTCCTCCATTACTGTATTTATGAAGGCTACCTTTTAACTCACATTTATACAGCCCAATTTCTTTAGGAACTAAGGAAAAAGTAAGTCCTCTGTAAGTTGACTGCCGGACTCTATTTAAAATTTCGCTTGTTTTGCTGTCAACCAACAATGGAAATGTAAATAAGTCGCTTCTTAATAACAAATCAATATCAATTGATAGTTGCTGAACCTTTATTCCATCAAACATATGTGACAAAAAATTGAAAGCTGATGAATCAACTCGGCCTTTTTTTGAGAATTATATCAGCTTGTTTTTTATGATCTCTGAGACTAGTTGCTCTTGGTTTATTGAGTGTAATTCTAAGTCAGGAAAGAACCTTAGCCGTAGCTCGTCTGTGTTGGGAAGCCGTAAGACTATTATGATATTCTCCTTTGTACGAATACATTCTTCATCTGTCCTAACCTGACCAATGTATAATCTATGATGCCCAGTTAGATTCAATGGAGAAATGAAAGGGATTAATTTGCATGTTTTGGTACTTACGTCACCCCACTCTTTAAGGAAGAGGCTATGTTTGCCGCTATATATATCCCGTTTATCTTCAATGCGTACTCTACTTGGAACCTGTGGACAATTTAAATTAGGCTCTTCAGCTACATAATACGTGCCAGTCACGTCTAAAACGAACTTTATCAAACATGAACCTTGTATAATATTCATGGCCTTATTAGGTGTTAGTTTGACTTCTTTAATCTTCTAACTTCCTTCATAGCCGCAAGTACGTCAGCCCTGCGGTATAATACCCTGCCATTTATTTTCTGTGGAATGAGAATTGCGCTACGCTCTTCGGTGTCCTTTGCCCACTCATGGAGTGTGGGCAAAGAAACACTTAGAAGCTTTGCAGTCTGTTTGCGCGTTAGAAACTCTGGGAGGTCAGGCCCTTCTGGTCTGGGGGGTATATACGCTGCTAGTTCGTCACGAATAGCACTGCGTACCAGTTCTACTAACTGGTCAGGCGTTATAGAAACTTGAATCGTGTGCTGAAACATAAACTTTGTTGTTTAGAGTTCATGTCAGCAAAATTACTTACAATGGAGGCTGTAGGAATACATTGTAGGAAAAATGACTCCTACAAACTACTTATCAAATCTATCCTTATCTACTCCATTTTCCTTTAAAAACCTTAATACTTTGTTTATATCCAATTCATTATCCCATCGTAAATCTTCCCTATTAAGTCTAGTTTCTTTGCTTAACATATTGCGAGTATCGTTTGGATTAATTTGCATGAGATTCCCCAAGATGACTCCTTTTTTTGTAGCATTTAGCCCTTCCAAAATAGGATGGTTTAATAAGCCTAATATATCAGCTAAGACCATTTGCTGTTTATGAGTTAGATATTCTTTCTTCTTTCTACTTACGTTCGGCTTAACTTTTTGACTTTTAGGATTAATAAAAGTTTCTAAATGTTCATCGAGAACTCTATTCATACTACCTACTAATCCAAGTAACTCATCCAAGTATAAATTAAAGCCAAACAAAGTATTCTCTTTATTATCAATAACTTTATCTTCATCTAATTCACCTTTGCGAATTTTATTATCTATAATGATAGATTTACTAGTTACTATTTTAGCCTTTTCAGACAAAGGCTCAAGCTTTTGCTTTAAAAATGTTTCGTAGTTTAACTTTACTTTATCATCCGTAATATTTATAAAATTATCAAACAACTCATCGTAAAAAAACTCAACTTTAGCTATTGAGAAGCCGTTCACATCATCTTCATCTATATAGGGGCTATATTCAATGATTAGACGACATACGCTGATAAACTCATTAATTTCGCTAAAATCATCCAACGATTTTTCTGCTAATCTCAAAAGTCTATTTACATTATCTGAAAACCAAAATAGTACTTCTTTCTTCATAATTCATTATAAAAGTGTTCAATCCTTGACTTTATTTTTTACTACTCTCATTCACATTACCTTTCTGATTTTACATTACTAATTTAGCCTGTTCTAGAAAAATGAGGATGCTCTAGTAAAATCATTGCATTTTGTTCGCTTGACACTTTGATATACTTCAGAAATTGAGATTCCGATTTATGACCGGTAATTTTCATAATCGAAACAGTAGGAACACCGGCCAAAAAAGCGTTGGTCGCAAAACTCCTACGCGCAGTGTGTGTAGTTATCCACTCCCACTTCTCCGCATTTTCAGTACGCCTTATGCCTCCTAGTGTACGAGTTCGCTGTACTGGCTCCTTCAACTCTGCCATTTTACCTAAGTCTTTCAGGTAATCGTTGAACTTCTGATTGGATAAAGCGCGTGGGAGAACACCGTTATATTTGTTGAGAATGGCTAACACATTCGGGTTTAGGGGGATTGATACTTTAAGACCGTTCTTGATGGTTTGAACAGTCAGCAGTCTGCCACCGTGGGTGATGTTTTCGGGCCGAAGTTGCGTGTAATTGGTGAACCGTAATCCAGTGTAGCAGCCGATTAAGAATACGTCTCGTACGTGGTCTAAACGCAGGTCTTTCGTTAAGTCGAGTTTGTAAAGGGTCTGTAGTTCGGCATCATTGAGATAGATAGCATCAACCTCTTCCTCAATCTTGCGAAACTCCTTTTTCTGAAAGTCGGTGTTCTGGTGCAACCCGTCCCGGTGGGCATACTTCAGCAGCATCTTTACTCCATTTAGTACGGCACCCACGTAGTTCAGGGTTTTGCCCTCAGCAGTAAGGTACTTCTTGAATGACTCGTAAAAGTTGAGTGTAAAGGCATCGAACGCCAGTGAGCCGCCTGTTTTACTCTGGTAAGCAATCAGGATATTTTTATACTTGGTGTAGTTGATTAGCGTACCCGGCGAGAAGTGCGCGTTTTTGGCGTTCAGTCGTTTTCCGGCTCTAGCCTCACTAACAAACCGTTCGATGTAACCGGTAAACGTTTCCTGTTCTAGTTCCGGCTCTACCTTGCCGTGCCGTTCTTTCTTTACACGGCCTAATTCGTTATCGAGTTGCTGTTTGATTACTTTGTTGTCGAACGAGACTTGTGCCAGTTGAAGTCCGTTCAGTACTTTCAGCAGGGCCGAACGGAATCGGTGCAGGTGAGTGTTTAGCGATTCATTGTCTCTTCGTCCAATCTTGTTGGGAACCCTCTCCTGATTAGTAATCGCCTTTTGTTCTTCAGCGTCCCACATCAATGGGAGAACACTTAGCCCGGTTGAGGTGATGAATCGTTTGTAGTCGTAATAAAGGGCTAGATAAATAAGGGTTGGCCGGTCGGCTGCGGGGTCTTTGAGATAGAATTTAACGGAACTCTCTGTATAGGTTTTCATAACTGTATCTTGTAATACCTAAACCCAAGATACGGTTAAATTCAATACAGGTGATGAAACAGGTGATGAATAGGCCTTACTTTTCCGTATTATTTATTATTCAGAGCGATAAAGAAAAATGGCTAAAACGTTGATTTTTAGCCATTTTACGTAAAATTTAATACTACTAAATAAGTAAAAATGTGATCCCGTTTGGATTCGAACCAAAGACCGTCTGCTTAGCTTACCCGCTACAGCTTTCGCTGCCCCCAATGGGGTTTGTGGTCTGGACTATGTCTTCACCATATCCCGAAATTTTCGGAACTTAGGCGGTTGCCATTTAGTCTCTACACCTTCCCCAAAATCCGGGGCTTGGCTCGGCATTACCATTAATCTTGTTACCTCCCTATGAAAAAATGCACAAAGTGTGGCACATTAAAACCGTTGGTTGAATTTTACAAGTCGAAAACGCACAGCCAAGGTGTTATGTGCTACTGTAAACAATGTTTTAATCAGAAGGCTATCAAACGCTGGATTGACCGGAAGATTAAAGCTATTGTCTACAAAGGTGGCGCCTGTCAAGATTGTTATTTAACCCTTAGCAAGAGCCATTACTCTGTTTTTGAGTTTCACCATTTAACTCCATCCCAAAAAGACCACGACTGGACCAAATTACGTTTGCAGTCATGGACCAGTATTCAAAGAGAGTTAGATAAGTGTGTACTCCTTTGTGCTAATTGTCATAGAATCAGGCATTCAAGATTAGAAGGCTTCACCGAATTTGACAACATCCCATGAGGAGTTTCCAACCTCATGGCTCCTAATCTGAAGGCAGATGCTCTATCCAACTGAGCTACGGGACCAAATGAAGAAGGCAGTTAGCAGCACACAGAATACAGACAAACTGCTACTGCTCACTGCAAACTGCCTCGTTCATTTTGTCGGGGTGGCAGGATTCGAACCTGCGACCACCTGGTCCCAAACCAGGTACGCTAACCGGACTGCGCTACACCCCGTTCAATTGCTTTATCAAGCTGGCGGAGAGGGCGGGATTCGAACCCGCGGTACCCTTTAGAGGTACGACAGTTTAGCAAACTGCTCCTTTCGGCCACTCAGGCACCTCTCCGTATTGCCCTGTCCTGCAATTGGGACACAAATATAGGCGTTTGCGGAGCTATTCGCCAAAAAATAATGCTAAAATCTTTATTTAAGCGTTATTTTCGCACAATGCCCGCCGGGAGACCTGCTCATAACTTATTTTCTGTCAGCCCGGTACGCAGTTTCCGGCATATATTATTTCATGAACTGGCTTTATCGCTTCTCTATTACCGAGTGGAGCATCGTCGCACTTTTTTTGCTGCTGTACGGTCTTTATTTTTTCCGGACGTTCCGGCTGGCCCGCCAATTGGGTACGTCGTCCAGGGCCGTAATCCCAAAGTTCTTTTTACGTAGCAGTTACCTGCTACTGCTCCTGATGGCCCTGCTCGGCCCTTCCTTTGGGGAGGCAGAACGGAGCGTAACCACCCAGGGCCGTGATATCTACCTGCTCGTCGATATATCCAAATCAATGGATGCCGCCGATGTAGCTCCTAGCCGACTTGAACGCATCAAATACGATATTCAGCAACTGACCGATACCTTAGCGGCTGACCGCTTCGGACTCATCCTGTTCTCGACTGACGCCTTTGTACTGTCACCCCTGACTTCGGATCATGATGCCTTCAACCGGATGCTTCACGATGCCAGTACCAGTCTTTCCCCGTCCGGCGGTACTGACCTATGCTCAGCGCTCGAACTGGCCCGCGAAAAACTGGTTACCGATCCAACCACGCAGCAAAGTGCCAAGGCGATTGTCCTGTTTAGTGATGGCGAGGATTTCGGCACCTGCGATCGTTCAGCACTGAGTCGCTTGCGGACCTATGCCATTCCCCTGTTTACGGTGGGCATTGGCACCGAGTCGGGCGGTACCATCCGCAAAGGCCGTGATTTTGTGCGGGACGATCAACGGCGTATTGTCCGTACCCGACTGGATCGCGAAACGCTTCAACGACTGGCCCGCGACGGGCGCGGACAGTACATTGAGGCCGCTGCCAACAGCCAGTACATTACCGATTTGGCCGGAGCGCTCCACTCGTTACAGGGCCGTACCATCGACCAGCGCCTAATTGCCGTATCCACCAATAAATACTATTATTTTCTGGCTGCGGCTCTGCTGCTCATTACCATTGACATAGTCGTTACGGTGCGTACGTTCAGCTTGTAGAGACACTGGACATCAGACGTTAGACAGGAGGTAGCCGTATCTATTGTCTGTTGTCCAATGTCCAACGTCTCTATTTTTAAGCTATTTTTGGCCTTCGCTAGTATAAGCCGGTATGACGCATCTGCTGATTTTCCTTTTTCTTTCGTTGTGGCAGCATCGCTCCATCGACCAGATTTCGCGTCATAATCTGGCCCGTAAATCTGCCGAAGCGGCCTACAAGAACGCCGATTTCTCCCAGGCAGCCAAACAATACGCTTTTCTGAACCGCTCCACTGGCGACGCTGCTGTCCGAATCAATCTGGCACATAGTTATTTTCACCTCCAACAATACCAACAAGCCCGCCAGCAATACGAGGCCCTGCTACAGGAAGAAGACGCCTATCTGGCTTCCATGGCCGCTCTCCAACTGGGTGTTATCGCCTGTTTCGAACGCGATAGCGCTACCGCTCTGGCGTTTTTCAGACAGGCTTTACTAAAGGACCCGGAAAGTGAACCGGCACGTTATAATTTTGAGTTAATAGAGAAGCGATATTCGGGCGTACCACCGAAAAAGCAAGCTTCCAAAGAAGAAAAGCAGGCCGCCAAACAGCAGACTTCGCTCCAGAGCCAGTCAGGCCAGGCGGTGGAGCGGTCGGAAAAAGAAGACGAGAAGCTGAAGCGCTTTAGCGAGCTTAATATGACCGAGGAAGAAGCGTTGAAGCTGCTTGATGCCTTGCAGGGCCAGGATCTTCCTTATTCATCGCTGCGACCATTCCGGGGTGGACGATCTGCCGGCTCATCGGCAGCCCGAAACAAAAACAGGTGGTAGTTTTCATCAACAACAGAATACAGATTCATGAACGAAGTAGTCATTGTATCGGCCGTACGTACCCCTATCGGCAGTTTCGGAGGGGTTCTGTCGGCGCTGTCGGCCACCGACCTCGGGGCCGCAGCCATCAAAGGTGCGCTGGAGCGGGCCGGTGTGCAGCCCGATCAGGTACAGGAAGTGTATATGGGCAATGTGGTATCGGCCAATGTTGGTCAGGCACCCGCTAAACAGGCGTCCATGAAAGCAGGCCTGCCGGTTACGATTCCCTGCACCACCATCAACAAAGTCTGTGCGTCCGGCACCAAGGCCATTATGCTGGCGGCCCAGGCTATTCAGCTTGGCCACGCCGACATCATCGTAGCCGGTGGTATGGAGAGCATGTCCAATACTCCTTATTACGTACCCAAAGCCCGTTTTGGTTATAAATATGGCAACGGTGAGCTCGTTGACGGCCTGGCCCGCGACGGCCTCGTGGATGTGTATGACCAGTGCGCGATGGGCGTTTTTGCCGATGCTACCGCTAAAAAATACAACATCAGCCGTGAGGCTCAGGATGCCTACGCCATTCAGTCGTACCGGCGATCGGAAGAAGCGACGCAGAGTGGCCGGTTCGGCTCCGAAATTGTGCCCGTAGAGGTAGCGGGTCGCAAGGGGCCAACCACTGTCAGCGAAGATGAGGAATACAAGAATGTGATCTACGACAAAATACCTTCGCTGAAGCCAGCCTTTACGCCCGATGGTACCGTCACGGCCGCCAATGCTTCTACCATCAACGATGGAGCGTCGGCGCTGGTGGTGATGAGTCGCAAAAAGGCGGATGAACTGGGCCTGAAACCCCTCGCCCGCATTCTGGGCTACGCCGATGCCGAGCAGGAGCCGGCCTGGTTTACCACCGCCCCAACCAAAGCCGTTCCTAAGGCTCTGGAGCGGGCTGGTCTGACGGCCGAGGAGATTGACTATTTTGAAGTGAACGAAGCCTTTGCGGTCGTACCGCTGGCGTTCAGCGAGGTGCTGGGCATCCCACAGGAAAAACTTAACGTCTTCGGTGGTGCCGTTTCAATTGGTCACCCGCTGGGCGCATCGGGTGCCCGCATCGTGACCACGCTGACCAATGTGCTGCACCAGAACGGCGGCCGCTACGGTGCCGTCGGCATCTGCAACGGTGGGGGCGGAGCCTCGGCGCTTGTTATTGAAAAGTTATAATTATTGTTTCAGCGGGGCCGCTCCGCTGGAACCTAAAAAAATGACCATTCCACAAACCAATTTTCAGTTCGACGGGCAGACCGGTTTTTATCGGGGCAAGGTCCGTGATGTATACACTTTTGAGAATCACCCGAGCGGTCCGCTGCTGGTGATGGTGGCCAGTGACCGGATCTCGGCCTTTGATGTAGTGCTACCCCGGCCCATTCCCTACAAAGGCCAGGTGCTGAATCAGACGGCGGCTCACTTCCTGCGGGCTACGGCCGATATTGTGCCCAACTGGCTGCTCGATGTACCAGACCCGAATGTCAGCGTCGGGCTGAAGTGTGCGCCTTACCCCGTCGAAATGGTGGTCCGGGGATATCTGGCAGGCCATGCCTGGCGGCAGTACCGCGACGGTCACCGGACACTCTGTGGGGTGGCACTCCCCGATGGCCTACGCGAAAACGACCGGCTGCCCAATCCGATTATTACCCCAACGACCAAAGCGCACGAAGGGCACGACGAGGATATTTCGCGGGAAGACATTATCGCGAAGGGTATTGTCAGCGAAAGCGAGTACAGGCAGTTGGAGCAGTACGCCCTGGCGTTGTTTGAGCGGGGTACCCAAATGGCCGCAGCACGCGGGCTGCTGCTGGTTGATACCAAATATGAGTTTGGCAACTTGAACGGCCGCATCTACCTTATCGATGAAGTGCATACGCCGGACTCCTCCCGGTACTTCTACGCCGATACCTACGAAGAGAACCTGCAAAGCGGTCTACCGCAGAAACAATTGTCAAAAGAGTTTGTTAGAGAATGGCTGATAGCAAATAATTTCCAGGGCAAAGCGGGGCAGGTAATTCCGTCCATGTCCGATGAATGGATCAGTCAGATCTCAAGGCGGTATATTGAGTTATACGAAACTGTAACCGGTCATTCATTTACCCGAACGGACGCAGTTGATCCACTAACCCGTATCGAAGGCAATATCCGGCAGGCATTGGCGAAAACTTATTTCCAATAACCGTTTCACCATGAATTATACGATTGAAAAAACTGAACAGTACGCCTTGATCCGACTAACCGATAATCAGTTTGGCGGGGACGTACCGGCATCGTTCGAAACCCTGAGCCGCAATCTGTTCCGCGAAGGCTACAGCAACCTGATCGTCGACATAGAGCCGGTACAGTCGGTCGATCCGACCGGGATAAGCTCGCTCCGTAAAATAAACCGGCAGTGTACCACGGAACTTGGCCTCCTGGTTCTGGTTACTAAGAACGAGGACATGATCGATTTTTTAGACTCGGCCAATATTGCCGATCTAACCATTCTGCCGACGGTGGAAGAAGCGATCGATGCCGTGTTCATGCACGAACTGGAGAACGATTTCCGCAACGAGGAAGAGGATGAGTATGACGGAGAATTTGGCCCCGGCAGAGACGCCGATATCTGAAACAGAAAGCACCAGACCTTCATCGTTGACCTTTAAGCTTACTATTCTGGGAGCCGGTTCGGCTACGCCCACCCTCGGGCGGCACCCTACGGCTCACCTTCTTACTCATAACAACGAATACTACCTGATCGACTGCGGAGAAGGTACTCAATACCGCCTGCTCGAGCAAAAGATCCGGCCGGGCCGACTGCACCATATTTTCATCAGCCATCTCCACGGTGATCATTATTTTGGGCTGGCCCCGTTGCTGTCGTCACTCAACCTGGCCGGCCGGACAGAGGATCTTCATCTATACGGCCCCAAAGGCCTTGATGATATTCTGACCACTATATTCCGGTATTCGGATACGCGCCTGGGTTACCCGCTCCACTTCCACCCGGTTGATGCGGCTTACCCAACGGTGCTGGCCGATCTGCCGGAGCTGACCATATCCTCCATCCCGCTGGAGCACCGCATTGCCTGCTCCGGGTACCTGTTCCGCGAAAAGCCGCGAAAACCCAAGCTGCTGCGCGACAAACTGCCCGCCGATGTACCCGTTGAATACCTGAAACAACTTAAAGAAGGGCATGACATTATTGATGGACAGGGCCAGGTAATTTATGCCGCTGAGGATTACACCACGCCCGGTCCGCCACCCCGCTCCTACGCCTTCTGCTCAGATACCCGCTACAACGAACGGCTGATTAACCTGGTCAGGCACGTAGACCTGCTATACCACGAGGCTACCTTTCTGGAAGACAACGCCAAACGTGCCTTTGAGGTCTTTCACGCTACCGCCCGGCAGGCAGCTACCATTGCCGCCCGCGCCGAAGTCAGGCATCTGCTGATCGGGCACTTTTCGTCCCGATACAAAAACTTTCAGGCATTTTTGAAAGAAGCTCGTCAGATTTTCCCACAAACGTCGTTAGCAAGTGAAGGTCTGCACATAGACATAAATGATTGGCAGTATTGATTTTATTTCCTAAACTGCCACCTGAATTACCCTTAATGCATTTCTGAATGTTTGCTCTTCGTATCGGCTTTCTGGAGGTTGGCTGGATCGACCTCCTCGACATACTTATCGTTGCCATTCTGCTGTACCAGATTTATAACCTCGTGCGGGGTAGTGTGGCCAGCCGGGTATTTGTCGGGTATCTGCTGGTTTACTTATTTTACCTGACCGTTAAAGCGTTAGGTTTAAGCCTGCTGACAACCATCCTGGAATATTTCATCAGTGTAGGTGCCCTGGCCCTGATCATCATTTTTCAGCAGGAGATCAGGCGTTTTTTGTTACTAATTGGTAAATCGACCAGCTTTGCCAACAACAAGTGGTTCCGGCGCTGGCTGCTGAAACAATCCAGTGACGTTGATCAGGCTGCGGCCCTCAAACCCATCGTAGATGCCTGCAAAACCCTGGCCGCCGAGTTTGCCGGTGGGCTGATCGTAATCAGCAAAAATGATGAGCTGGTGAAGTATGTTGAATCGGGGCAGATCATTGACGCGGAAATATCGAAACCGCTGCTGCTGGCTATTTTCAGCCAGTACAGTCCGCTTCATGACGGTGCCGTCATCATCAACGACGGCCGTATCCGGGCGGCCCGCTGTATTTTGCCGGTCTCTGATGATGATAATTTGCCGGCCTCGCTGGGTTTCCGTCACCGGGCCGCCCTGGGCATGAGCGAGGTTACCGATGCGACAGTTATTGCTATCTCGGAAGAAACCGGCCGGGTTTCATTGGCCGTTAACGGCGAACTCCAGTATAACCTGGGTATTGCCGAACTGGAAGAACGACTCCGAACTTATCTGGTGCAGCCCAGTCAGCGACAGGGCCTTGCTTCCTCCTGAGCGGCAAAAAACAAAGAGCCGGTAACTGTGCAGCTACCGGCTCTTTGCTTATATACTTCTATTTGAATTAATACTCCACCATACCCGGCAGTTCTTTGGCCTGCGCCACAAAATCCTCAACCTGACCTAACGTAGGAATACGCTGGGCCAACTGCTTGGCACTGTTTATTTCCTCAATTTTGGCGTGCAGGTTAGCCGGCGAACGACGAGCCAGTTCCTTCACGGTATCCACACCAGCTTCTTCCAGCAGATCGGCGTATACACGCCCAACGCCTTTGACACGAGCCAGATCGGCGCGGTTTACCAGTTCAAGAATATCGCTGGTCGGCACACCGGCGGTCTCAGCCAGCGTTTTACGACCTTTTGTTGTTTTACCTGCTTCGAGCAGTTCAGCACTATTGTCAATTCCCTGAGCTTTTAAAGACGCCAGGATAGCTTCAGTGATACCTTTCAATTCGGCAACTACAACAGTCATAGTTTTGAGGGTTTTGTGTTTGGCAATTAATACATGACAAAACTAAACTCCTCCGTTCATACAAAAAACTACTAATCAATTATTTAACTAACATTTAACTGGCGTTTATTTGAGATAAAAATCAAGAATCGCGCAGCAGGTATTTACGCCGTATTTTATTGATTAAAAACTTCTTGTGCGTAGTGAAACTCTCCGGATGCATCTGTTCAAAGAGGATTTTCCACTCGCTATACACCTCAGGCTCTGCGGCCTGAAACTGGGATCTGTCGATTTTCTTTTGTATCAGGTACTCTTCAAACGTCATAGTCTTCAGGACGATTTAACCGGAATAGGAATGGTTTTAGCGATCTGATAGCTGGCGGAACGTAAATACCTGCCAAAGTGACTGATGGACAACCGCTTACTAAAACATGGCAAGTCTGGTACGGCCTTTGGCGTATGACTCTAATCATGTACTAAGACCAATCTCTGTTATGGAAACCCAGTTTATTTCGTTCGCCGATACGCCGTCGAACTCGTTCGGACAGGCCGAGGAGGATGCTCCGTTGCTGGATGCCTATTCCAATACCGTTGTAAATGTAGCCAAAAAAGTGAGCCCGTCGGTGGTGCAGATTAAGGTCAGCGGCCGGAAAGCAAGCGGTCAGCCCGATAATCCCCGCCGACGCGGCCGGGGTGACGAAGGCACCGGCTCGGGCTTTATCATCTCCAGCGATGGCTACGTCATTACCAACAACCATGTCGTAGCCGATGCCAATAAAATAGAGGTTGCCCTCCCCGACGGCCGGGAGCTTGATGCCACACTCGTTGGGCGTGATGCGGCTACCGACATTGCCGTTATCAAGATCTATGGTGAGGGTCTACGGGGCATCCGCTTTGCCGATTCCAAGCAGGTGCAGGTCGGTCAGATTGCCATTGCCGTTGGTAACCCTTTTGGTTTTCAGTATTCGCTGACGGCAGGGGTAGTGAGCGCCCTGGGGCGCACCCTCCGCTCAGAGTCGGGCCGGATGATTGACGATGTCATTCAGACAGATGCTTCGCTGAATCCCGGCAACTCGGGTGGACCGCTGGTTAACTCGCACGGCGATGTAATTGGTGTCAATACGGCTGTTATCTTGCCCGCGCAGGGTATCTGCTTTGCCGTATCGTCTAACCTGACGGCTCTGGTTGCCGGCAAGCTGATCATGCATGGCCGCGTTCGCCGGGGGTATCTGGGTATTGCGGGCCAACTCATCAACCTGACCGAGCGCATCAAGCAATACAACCAATTGAACGCCAAAACCGGCGTCCTGATTGCCAGCCTGGAGCCCGACGGCATTGCCTACAATACCGAACTCCAGCCCGGCGATATTATAGTCGGTTTCAACAACCAACCCGTCGCCACCGTCGATGACCTGCACCGGCTACTTACTGAAGACACCATCGGCCAGCGGCTTCCCATTTCCGTACTCCATCAGAACCTGCGGAAAGAGGTAGTGGTGGTACCGGGAGAACTCAAGTAGGCAGTGGGCAGTTTGCTCACTGCTTGCTACCTACCTGCTCCTTCGTTGAAGAAAATCTCCAGCCCATCCTTGCCGGCAACAATAATGTCGGGTCGACCGGTGCCGCGGAGGTCGGCGAGAGCGAAATAGATGCCGGTACCTTTGCCAACGCCAGGCTGACCGTAGGAAATGGTGTGCTTTTCGAAGGTTTTGCCGTTCCAGGTGAAGTAATAGAGTCCTACATGATCGTAGGCCCCAGGGTCATTGTCGTTGTGGGCGCGGTAACGCTTGCCGGTGATGAGCTCCGGTTTGCCGTCGCCGGTGATATCGGCCCACTCCATCACGTGGTATTGGGAATTTTTGTCGTCAATGGTGTTCTTCTTCCAGCTCCGTCTGCCCTGCTCGTCCAGCGTCTGCTCGTACCAGTGCAGGCCGTAGCCATGCCCCTGTCCGACAATCATGTCGCTCTTCTTATCGCCGTTGACATCGACGACCAGAATGGGAACGCTGGCTGTACCCAGCGCAAACTCTTTGTGTAATGTCCAGTTGGGCGCTTCGAGCCAGCCATCGCTGACGATAAAATCACCCTTGCCGTCGTCGTTGACATCGCCAAAGCCTAAACCATGACCTTGCGTAGGAGCCACATTGATCTGGCTGAAGGTACTATTCTGTCCGAGCTTGAAATACTTCAATGGGTGGTTCGGGTTGTTAGGCACAATTTCGATGATGCCGTCACCGTCTACATCCCACGCCCGTACCGTTTCGACATTGCCAACATTGCCGATGTCATGAATGGTCCACTGCTTTTCCTTACCCGGACCGGGATTCTCCAGCCAGCGTAAGGTAGCGCCAAACCAGCCGCCGGTAAGGACATCAATGTTTCCGTCTTTGTTCACATCCAGCGGTATGGTGGAGAAGTCGTCGTAATACTGGTCAAAGCGCTTCTGGTTACCAATGAGGTGACGTTTGCGGAACAACGCTTTCGGGTCGGCAGCATTCTCGTACCAGAAATCACCGGAAACCAGGTCAGGGCGACCGTCTTTGTTGACATCCACCACCCCAACGGATTCATAACTTTCGGCGGCTACAAAATAGCGGGTGAAGCGAACCGGGGGCGCTGGTTGATAGGTAATGCTGGTCAGCAGGGTAATGCCGGTGATTAGTAACAGGGTTTTCATGGAGGGTTGGAGGGGTTAGGCTGTTTTTGTCATCCCGACGCAGGAGGGATCTCAGTAGTGGCTTACGACTAAGATCCCTCCTATCGTCGGGATGACAAAGCGACAGAATGACAAAAACTACAAAAACAAAAGTCACCTACCCGCCTAAATTACCCTTTCTAACACTCCGTTGCACTCAAAGCCAATCCGGCTTCCGAGGTTTCCTTGTATTTGGTCGACATATCGCGGCCGGTCGCTTTCATCACTTTAATGACTGAATCCAGCGATATCTTCTGAAACGAGGGCGTGCCCGACGTAGCCAGCAGAAAAGCGTTATAAGCTTTCACGGCGCCCATGGCGTTGCGCTCGATGCAGGGAATCTGCACGTAGCCGCCGATGGGATCGCAGGTCATACCCAGGTGGTGTTCGATTCCAATTTCAGCCGCCGATTCAACGGCGTCAATTTTATGACCGGCGGCATAGGTCAGAAAAGCGGCTCCCATGGCCGATGCTGTTCCGATTTCGCCCATGCAGCCCATTTCGGCACCGGAGATACTGGCATTGTGCTTCACCAGAAAACCTACGGCCGCTGCTGCCAGCATACCATTGCGCAGGGTTGTTTTATCGTAGTGGAAATGATGCTTGGCCAGATAGGTCAGACCCGGGATCACCCCCGAAGCGCCTGATGTCGGTGCCGTTACCACAATACCACCGGCCGCATTTTCTTCCGAAGCCGCCAGACAGTAGGCGTTTAGAAAAATCAGAAAACTGTCTGATGACTGCGCTAACCCCCGCGCCTGCTTATACAAAACCGGTGCTTTGCGGTGCAGTTTGATGGAACCAGGCAGCACCCCTTTATGCCGCAGACCCCGCCGGACCGCCTTGTGCATAAACTCCAGACTATCATCAATGCGCTGGTTGATTTCTTTGCGGGATTGGCCGGTAACCGCCATCTCGTTGGCCAGCATCAGCTCTGCCAACTCTAATTTGTTCTGCTTCAGTTGCGCCTTCAGCTCGTTCATGCTGCTGTAAGGGTAAGGCAGGTTAATTGACCGGGAGGTCTCCGACTCCGCAGGCTCACCCTTTCGGAGGATGAAGCCGCCACCGATGGAATAATATTCCTCCTCCGTAATCACCCCCTGAGCACCGGTCAGTTGCAGCACCATGGTGTTGGCGTAGGGCGACTCGTAGCGTTTTCTGTTAAAATAAATATGCTCCGGCCGTACACAAAACACCCGGTCCCGAACCTGAACCGGGTAGGTCACCGTTGGATCTTTGAGCAGCCGTAGCAGTTCGTCGGGGTCCGACGTTTCGGGTTGCCAGCCGAGCAAGCCGGCTACAATAGCGCGGTCGGTGCCGTGCCCTTTGCCGGTGGCGCTCAGCGAGCCGTATAATTGGATGTGAATGGCATCGGTCCGTTGCAGTTCATCATCGGACAACTGAGCCAGCCGCTGCCGGAAATCGAAAGCCGCTTTCATGGGACCAATCGTGTGCGAACTGGATGGCCCCGGTCCCACTTTAAACAAATCAAATACCGAAGTAGTAATCGGTGCAGGGTTCATTGTTATTTTCCTAAAAGTTGATGAAGTTGTATCGTCAAATATACGAACGTATAATCCTTAGAAAATGCTCATTTGGTGGTCAATACTTTTAGGAAGCTGGTTACTCTTTTCCTGCCAGACCTCGGCGGAGTTTGTGCATAACGGACCTAAGCTGAAAGGCGTAAACCTGGTAGCGCCCCCCCGGCCAACCGGCCCGGAAAGTCTGGCCGATGTAAAAGCCATGGGTGGCGATTGGGTGGCCGTTGTGCCGTACGGGTTCAACCGCAAGGGAGAAGCGCATTTTTATCATCCCTGGACCGAAACCCGGCGCAACCAGCAGTGGTGGGGCGAAACACCCGCCGGCGTGAAAGAAACCATCCGGATGGCGCAGCAACAGGGTCTGAAAGTCATGCTGAAGCCGCATGTCTGGATGCAGGGTGGCTCGCATCTCGACCTGGAGTTCACCCGCGAAGAGGACTGGCAGACCTTCGAAGCTGATTACACCAGATACGTTCTCGAATGCGCCAAACTGGCCGATTCCCTGAAGGTAGATCTGTACTGCATTACCACTGAGCTCGACCGCTTTGCGGTGGCCCGGCCCGCTTACTGGAGCCGGCTCATCGATCAGGTCCGGCAGGTGTATCACGGTAAGCTCACGTACGCAGCCAATTGGGACCGCTACGACAAAATTCCGTTCTGGAAACAACTCGACTACGTTGGCGTTGATGCCTACTTCCCCCTCTCCGACGACCAGACACCCAGCGTTTCAGCTCTGAACCGGGGCTGGCGTACGCATCTGAAAGAACTCCAGCGGTTCAGTCAGCGACAGCAGAAATCCATTCTGTTCACCGAATTCGGCTACCGTGCCTGTGATTACGGAGCCCGGCAACCGTGGGAGTCAGAAAGCACCTGTACCCCCAACCCGACAACCCAGGCCAATGCCTATTCTGCCCTGATGGAGACGGTCTGGCCGCAGCCCTGGTTTGCCGGCGGCTTTCTATGGAAATGGTTCATGACACCCCAGCCCCCCGGCATGCCCGACCGCCGTCGCGACCAATACAGCCCCCAGGACAAAGCGGCCGGTGAGGTGTTACGGGCGAAGTGGAAATAGGCTATTTCAGGCCCGCTCCATGTCTAAACTACCAAAATAAAAGCCTGTCAGCGTGCCGTTTACTAACCGAATTAATAGGTAAGCCTTGCTCTGTCGTAGTTTTGCGGGAGCCAATAACCATCTATCCACAACACGATGAGAGCCGTATCTATCCTACTCTTTATCCATCTTCTACTTTCGCCGACTGTGAGGGCACAAACCCCGGATTCGGTAAAAACGTATGTAGATAGTGCGTTATACCTGATGCAAAAGCACTCGTTGTACGCCAAACCCCTGGACTGGAAAACGATTAGAGACTCCGTTCATTACAAAGCCAGAACGGCCAAAAGCTACAGCGACGTCTTTCTGGCCCTTGTTTACGCCTATGACCAGCTAAAAGACCACCACGGCATGTTTGCCAATACCGAGCGGATGCACCGGTTTCCGCCCCCGCGTAACCCGTCCGACCGAATGAGTGAAGGGATAAAAAAAGAGTATTTGAAAGGGCCCCGTATCAAAAAAGCCATGTTGGCTAATCAGGTCGCCTATCTTAAAATTCCGGCCATGCAGGTTACCAAACAGGACGCTGTTGATCAGTGGGCCAACTCCCTGCGTGACTCACTTTGCGCCTTACTGAGCCAAACGCCCAGCGCACTTATTGTCGACCTGCGCATGAACAACGGCGGCAACAGCGTACCCATGCAAGCCGGTGTTGGTTCCTTGTTCGGCGATGGCATTGTTACATATACTGTTGACCGGGACAAAAAAACATTTGTTCCTACTATGCTAACGAATGGAGTACCCGTAGATGGAACAAAACCACTGGCTACTGTAAAGAATACCTGTGGCACCTATCCTACTATTCCCATTGCTGTATTAATTGGCCCGTCTACTGTTAGCTCAGGGGAAATTCTGGCAGTTGCCTTCAAGGAGAGAAAGAATACCCGACTTTTTGGTGAGCCGACTGCAGGATTCTGTAATGCAACGGAAGGCTTTCTATTCGCCAAAAACCAGGGATACTTCCTACTGAGCACCTCGTACATCGCCGACAAGCACAAGCGCATTTATACCGAACAGGAAGTAAAGCCGGATGTCTTTGTCAGAAGTGCGGATAACTACGAGGACCTGCCCAGTGATGTAACCGTCCAGGCAGCCTTGAATTGGCTGAAGCAACAAGTCGATTGAGAATCTTCTAAGAAAGCAAATGGCCTGCACATGAAGGTAGTGCGGGCCATTTGCTTTAAGCTAAATAGTACTCTCCTACTTCACCTCTTTTTTCTTCCCGAACTTATTACCAAAAAAATCGCCTTTGTTCCAGACCGGACGTGCGTCCGCTTGAGCTACAAGGTAACTGGTCAGGAATTGCAACTGAACGTGTTTGGCGGCCGCCTGGAAGTCGAACGGCTGGTTCATGTCGTCCTGGGGCGAGTGGTAAATGGTGCCGCGCCAGTCGAGGTTGACTTTGCGGCCATCGAGTTGTGGTTTGCCGGTCTTGAAGCCGCTTTTAATAAAAAGCGCCGGAATACCCTGGCGAACAAAGCTGAAGTGATCGCTGCGCATGAATACCGTCTGCTCTGGAATTGGATCTTCGGCAATCTCCACACCCAGTGCAGCTGCGGCTATACCCACCGGCTGCGATAAGCTGGAATGTTCGACGCCGTAGGGTACAATATCGAGCAGGGGGTGGAAGAAGAACGGCATATCCAGGCTGAAATTGGCCACCATACTCCCTGGCATGGTCGGGTTGCTGGCGAAATAATCGGATCCCAGCAGGCCCAATTCTTCACCCGTAACACCAACAAATACGATTGACCGGCGCGGGCGATTCGGCAGTGAGGTATACAGACGGGCTGTTTCCAGCAGAATGCCTACACCGGACGCATTGTCGTGAGCCCCGTTAAAGATGGAATCGCCTTTGACCGGTCTCCCAATACCCAGGTGATCCAGGTGCGCCACATGGACTACGTATTCATTCTTCAGAACAGGATCGGTACCGGGCAAAATTGCCACCACGTTTTCGCCACGGATGTCGGGTGCCATGGTCGTCTGAGTACGCATCCGCACCGACACCGGCAACGCAAATGCCTGGGGCGTATTGCGCGTAGCCCAGCCCACGGCATCATCAAACGAACGGCTGGCTCCCGCAAACATAGCGCGGGCGGTAGAGTCACTGACGGTAGCGACACCCAGCAATTCCGGATTAGTGCGCTGCGCCTGTCCCTGCTTATCCACCCACCGGGTTACCCCCTGCGATTGCCGGAGCCGCGTTGCCGTTGCCTCCATGCGGGTGCGCAGATCAGTTGGAATGCTAAAGGAAATTACCCCAACGGCACCGTGGGCCACTGCATTCTCCAGCTTGGAAGTAGAACTGTAGTAGGCTCGCTGGTTGGACGGGAAATTTGTGGGAGCCCCGTTGAAGTACGCAACTATTTTTCCTTTTACGTCGATCTTCTCGTAATCGTCGTGGCTTAGTTCCGGCGCTGTAATTCCGAACCCGACAAAGACAACCGGTGCGATGACTTCGCTGTTAGCTTTGCCGAAGTTGGGGCTAAGGACAAAGCCCCTGCCGTACTCCAGCGTTTGTTCGCTCCCCTTACGCAGGATAGCCATTGAACTGGCCGCTTCGTTCACCTGCACCCGGCGGAGCGGCACAGCCTGTCGGTACGTTTTATTTTCACCAGCAGGCTGCAGTCCCAGGGCTTCAAACTGTGCCTGGAGGTAATTAGCCGCCAGGGCAAAGCCACGGGTGCCAGGCCGGCGACCTTCCAGTGCATCATCGGCCAAAAAACCCATATGCGCCCGGATGGCTTCAGGTCTGACGGACTGCACAACATTTCTTGCTTCGGCAGGAATCTGATTCATGGCGTCCTGTGCCGAAGCAGACAAGGAGCCGACCAGCAATAAGGCTGCGATAGTGGCCGGGTATATCAGGGTCTGTTTGCTACACTTCATTAACATTATGTGGTTAGGCAGATCTTCAGAATGTTGTGAAGCGACAAAGATAAGAATGAGGAGGCAAAATGGGTATGGTTATAGCGTAAACGGGCTAGCCGAAACGCCAGACCGCCCGTAGGTACGTTTTATACCAGTTCGTGTCGGTAAGCGGATGGCGTCTGGCCGGTTACCGCGCGGAATGTTTTGTTGAAGTGGGACAGGTTATTGAAGCCCACCTCGTAGCTGATATCGGCCACGGTGCGAGAACTGTTCAGCAAACGTCTGGCCTGATTCACCCGGTATTCGTTGACAAAATCAGTAAATGTCATCTGCGTCAATCGCTTAAAGTAACGACAGAAAGCGGGTATCGTCAGATTGGCCAGATCAGCTACCTCCTGCATATTAATCGGCTGGCGGTAATACGCTTCTACGTACCGGGAAATCCGATTAATTCGTTCCTGCTCGCGAGGGTTTAGATCAAAGCGTATCCCGTCGGCATGGAGTGGTGTTACATCAATAGCCGTAGCAAGGTCCTGAAAGATTCGCAGCAGCGTCAGCATGCGGTCGAACGCATTTAAGCCGGGCAGTTGCATGAGAAGCGGCCCTACGTTTTCCCGGGTTTCTTCACCAAAATACAGCCCCCGGTGGGCCCGCTCAAACAACCGGCGGATGGCCACTAACTCCGGTCGGTGCAGGAAATGGTCTCCCAGAAAAGTCTCCCGTAACTGCACAACCATTTCCTGCGAATATAGATCGGCTCCGTGACCAAAGTTCAGGTGAGGCACATTAGGCCCGATAAAGACCAGATAGCCATTTTCGTACCGGGATATGTGCTGGCCGATGTGGCACTTGCCACTGCCTTCCGGAATATACACAATCTCGTGTTCGGGATGGTAGTGCCAATACACTCCGCAGAGATCCGGTTCAGTATGGTGCATCACCTTAAAAGAACTCCCCGTCTCCGGCTCTATTCGCTCAAACTGAAGCTTCATAGTTGTCGGTATAATTCTTATGTCGTCCTATATTAACCAGCGCAAGCTTGTTTTTCGATCAATAATGTAAATATAGCATTATAAATCGCAAATAAAGTAGAGACATGGACACCGGTTTACCTGCTACCTTTGTCGTATGAATGCAAGTACCTCAACGTATCGCTGGCGTGACAATCTGTTAGTCCGCAACATAAGCACCTTCGCCACACACGCTCAGGCACGGGCGGTGGGTATGGTCTTTGCCTCTGACAGCCTGCTGTTTGGCAGCTGGGTGGCGCACATCCCATATATCAAACAGAAGTTACAGCTTTCAGATGCCGGGCTGGGTTTAACCCTCTTCGCTATGCCGGTGGGTCTGCTCATCATGAATCCGCTGACGGGCTGGATCATCGCCCGGATTGGTGAAGCTAAAGCCTGCTTTTACGGTGCCCTGATCTTTTGCCTGGGTATGTGTCTGGCCATCAATGCCGATCACATATCAATCCTGGTGGCGGGTCTGTTGGTTAATGGCCTCAGCAGTGCCCTGCTCAACGTAGCCATGAATACCTCCGCGACCAATATTGAACGGGCCGACGGTATTCAAATCATGGCGTCGAGCCATGGCATGTGGAGCCTGGGTGGTATGCTTGGCTCGGCCATTGCCGGGGTAGCCATTGCGCTGCACATTCCGCCCAACATCCACGTTATGGTCATTGCGGCCCTGATTGCCTTACTGACGTATTCGCTACGGCCAGTTTTACAAAACATCCCCACGCAGAAAACTGATTCAACTGCTTCGTTTGTCCGGCCCAACGTAGACCTGCTGCTGATGATTCTGATCGGGCTGGCGGTGGCGATGGGCGAAGGACTGGCTTTTGACTGGAGTGCGGTGTACCTGCGCGAGACGCTGGGGGCAACTAGTCAGGTAGCTGCCCTGGGCTTTGGCTGCTTCTCGCTCACGATGACCCTGGGCCGCTTTACCGGCGATGCCCTGGTGCCGCTGGTTGGTGCCAAACGCTGGCTACAGGTTAGTGGTCTGATTGGAGCGGCCGGTATTGCCGTCGCCGTTTTATTGCCTTACCCGGCTACGGCGTTGCTGGGCTTTGCCCTGCTGGGAGCTGGCTGTTCGCTGGGTGCACCTATTCTGTACGGAGCCTCCATGCGGGTACCGGGTATCAGTCCGGCGGCCGGTCTGGCTACGTTTGCCACCTTCAGCTTTATTGGCTTTCTGGCGGGTCCGCCCATTATTGGTTTTGTCGCCGAGGGATACGGGCTGGCGTATGGCCTGGCACTGGTTGGTGTGATGATGCTGCTCTCGGCGGTGCTTTCGAAACGGGTAAAACTGTATTAGGTTTAACTCTGGCGCGATTGCACGGTTACCTCATCCCCTAGCCGAATAGTACCGCCCTGAATGACCCTGGCCGTGATCCCGCCGTGGCCACGCATGGCATTGTAACCGCCGGGGCCGAGGTTAGTCTCCATACGCGAGCAGGGGTGACACTCGCCGGTGGTTTCCAGAATCACATCGGGACCAATCTGAAACCGCTGGTTTTTCAGCGCTAGCAGGTTAATGCCCGCCACGACGAGGTTGCGACGCAGCAAACCGGGATCTACCTCCGGGTAGCCTGTCAGCGCAGCAACGGCGGTCAGGTGCTCGGCCTGTATCAGGGTTACGTGCCGGTTGCCGCTGCGGCCGCTGTAGTGATCGCCAATGAGCCCTTTATCTGTAGATACGTCTACTTCTGACACGGCCTGCACTGGACCGCGCCGAACGGGACGGATACTGATCCACGCCAGACGGCCGGACCGGGGAAAGTTGTTCTGTAGTTCAGCGAGCGTGGTATTCATAGACTGTTTAAGCAATGAAACGCAGTATTTGTTTGGCAAAGAGCCGCTAAGGCCGAATGCTATTTGGTAACTTTTTGCGATTTATAGACCTTTGTGGCGAAATATGTTGTACTTTGCGAAGTAATCAGATAAATCGTCCGCCATCTGAGTTCCGGCGAACTTTTTCTTCTTTTTATCTAAAACTGTTTTGTTAACCCAATTCTGTCCTGACAATGAGTGAGGTAGCAACCCGATTCAAACCAGGCGTCGTTACGGGCGATGGTGTCTCTGAAATCTTCCGTCATGCCAACGAAAACGACTACGCCCTGCCGGCCGTAAACGTCGTCGGTACCAATTCTGTCAACGCGGTACTCGAAACGGCCAAAGCCGTCAATTCACCCGTAATCATTCAGTTTTCCAACGGCGGAGGCATCTTCTACGCGGGCAAAAGCCTGCCCAACGATAAGCAGCAGGCGGCCATTGCCGGGTCTATTTCGGGGGCGCTTCACATCCATAACGTTGCCGAACTGTATGGTATCCCGGTTATTCTGCACACCGACCACTGCGCCAAGAAACTGCTGCCGTGGATCGATGGTCTGCTGGAAGCCAGTGAGCGCCATTTTGACCAGTACGGAAAGCCTCTCTATAGCTCACACATGCTTGACCTGTCTGAGGAGCCCATCGAAGAAAACATTGAAATCAGTTGCCGGTACTTTGAGCGTATGGCTAAAATGGGCATGACGCTGGAGATCGAACTCGGTGTAACCGGTGGCGAAGAAGACGGCGTGGATAATACCGGCGTGGATGATTCCAAGCTGTACACCCAGCCGTCGGAGGTAGCCTACGCCTACGAAGAGCTGAACAAAATCTCGCCGAACTTTACCATTGCGGCTGCCTTTGGTAACGTACACGGTGTATATAAGCCAGGTAATGTGAAGCTGTCGCCGATCATCCTGAAAAACTCGCAGGATTACATTCAGGAAAAATTCGGTACTAGTCCGCTGCCTGTCAACTTCGTCTTCCACGGCGGTTCAGGTTCAACCCGCGAAGAAATCCGCGAAGCCATCCGGTACGGTGCTATCAAGATGAACATTGATACCGACATCCAGTGGGCTACCTGGGAAGGCATCAAAGGCTACTACGAGTCGAAGAAAGATTACCTGCAAGGCCAGTTGGGCAACCCCGAAGGTCCCGATTCGCCGAACAAGAAATACTACGATCCCCGCGTCTGGCTGCGCAAAGCTGAAGAAAGTGTGGTGAAGCGGCTAACGGTTGCGTTTGAAGACCTGAACTGCATTAACCGGCTGGCGTAATTACAGCTAACGCATAAAATGAAAAGCCCTCTCCTGTCTGGGAAGAGGGCTTTTTCTTTGCTATACAGAGAAGCAATAAACACTAAGCAGAATCTTGATTATATTTGCTCATGACACCGGGGAGAAACGACTTGATCAATTGGAACCTTTAGTAGCTGAAGTATCAGCTCAACTAGACCGGGTAGCCGCCCAAAACCGACAGGTTGTGATAGCTGTTAGCCAGGTGGCAGACGCGGTGACCAGGCAAAGTGATAATGTTCAGTTCCTGCTGGGGGAGGTTGCTGAGCTAAAAACCGGACAGGCCCGATTGGAACAAAACGTCAGTGGTTTACACCGATTAGAACAAACCGTTACTGCGCTACAAGAAGATATATCCAGCCTGAAGACAGACCAAAACGGACTAAGTCACAAAGTAGACTTAATTTTAAAGATTCTGCAGAGCGGCAACGGCCGCTAACCATACTGGCCGAACGTCCCCGGAATGCCGGACCAGGGCGTACCGGCGGCTGTGCTTAGGAGCATCGCAAGGGCGCACCGTCACATAATCCAATAAATTATACCGGATTTATAGAAGACTCCAACTTTTGTCTATAATTCGCGAGCTAATGGTCAAGCGATTAACGGTTGCGTTTGAAGACCTGACCTGTATTAACCGGCTGGTTAAGCCAGCAGATAACGCATAAGATAAAAAGCCCTCTCCTACCCTGATGAGGGCTTTTTATCTTATGACTGCAATGCAACCTCTAGCTCCATTCCTGCATCTGGTACACAAAGCTTATATTTGTCTTCCGGTCAGTCAATAGTCATTAGCTGATAGTCGTTATTCGATAGAGCTCATACCTGAGCCTACTTTTGACTAGCGGCTAACGACTATCTATCCCCATTTATGAAACTACACTTTATCCTGCTGCTAACTTTACTTGTACCTGCACTAGCCCTCAGCCAGGGCATTCGGGGAACGATACAAACGACCAAAGGCGAACCACTGCCTTACGCAGCCGTGATTGCCCGTGGTACGTCGACGGGTACCATGGCGAATGCTGAAGGGCGTTTTGAACTGGCGCTGAAACCAGGCACTTACCAGATTATCTTTCAATACCTGGGCTTCAAAACCATACAGCGAGAGGTAGCGGTCGGCAGCGGCTTTACCGAGATTAATGTATCGCTGGAAGAGCAGGCGTTTAACCTGAACGAAGTCAAAGTCGGCTCCAACCAGGAAGATGCCGCCTACAGCATCATGCGCCGGGCCATTGCTAAAGCAAAAATCCACCAACTCCAGGTGCTGAGCTACAAAGCCCGCGCTTACTCCAAAGTATCGGTGACGATTACCGACCTGCCTATGGAGTTCCTGTACAAAAAGCAACTGAAGGAAGCCGAGAAAGAAGCCAACTTCAAGAAGGGCGTACCGATGCTGAACGAAACGGTGTCGGAGGTGACGTTTCAGCAGCCGAATACCTACCGTCAGCGGGTAATTGCCACCCGAAATTCCGTGGGCGAGGATATGTCAGTGAACCAGTATTTTCTCACCAGCTTTTATCGTCCCGAAGTAGCCAAAACGGTTTCTCCGCTATCGCCAAAGGCATTTGCCTACTACAAGTTTGAATACGAAGGCACCTACCGGGAGCAGGGCGTCGACATCAACAAGATCAAGGTAATTCCCCGCTCCTACGGCGAAGGCGTTTTCCGGGGTGTTATCTACATTATTGAAGGTACCTGGGCGATCCACAGCCTGCAACTGGAAACCATTGGCTTCGAAGGTCTGACGGTTAACATCCGTCATTTGTACAGCCCGGTTCAGGGGGTATGGATGCCGGTGAATCAGCGGTTCGACGTCCGGGGGAAAATCTTCGGGGTAGGCGGTAATGGCCAGTTTATCATTAACCAGACATTTAACGAACTGAAGGTAAATCCCGCCTTTGTGGAGGAGATTCAGGTTATCGACGAGAAGAAAGAAAAGCCGGCTACCCAGCTTAGCAACCGGGATATTAAAGGGCAAAAGCTGGAAGATATGGTGGCCAAGCAGAAGGAGTATTCGACCAAAAACCTCAAGCAACTTATCAAAGAATACGAGAAGCAGGAGCGGAAAGAACGCAAGGAAAATAAGGAACCAGTAGCGGTTACCCGCAATGATTCCACGATTGTCGACTCCCTGGCGGTCCGGCGCAATGTGGCCTTCTGGGATTCTCTCCGTACCATTCCGCTCACATCGGCCGAGTCGAAAAGTTACGTGCGCAGCGACAGTATCAAGATTACCCGGGAGGTAAAAGTCCAGAAAGACAGCACAAAAAAGGCTACGAATTCCCGTACCTTTCAGCCGGCTCAGCTGATCACCGGTAATACCTGGAGCCTGAACAAGCGAACCACACTGACCTGGGATGATCTGGTAAGCAGCCTTGGCTACAATACGGTGGAAGGCTATACCGTAGAAGGCGGCCTGAAGCTGACTCATTATCTGAATCAGAAGAAAACCGACGAAATCAGCCTTCATCCCATTGCGCGGTACCAGTTCGGCCGCCAGCAGTTTGTCGGCTACGCTACCGCGCAGTACCGGCACAACCGGACGAACCTGCGACTGTCGGGAGGGCGGTATGTCTACCAGTTTAATCCCAATTCACCGATTAGTCCTGCGCTGAACACGCTGACGACGCTGCTCTTCGAGCAGAATTTTATGAAGCTCTATCAGAAAGACTATTTTGCCACGCTGTCGCTGGATGCCCGCCCTTTCAGCGGCCGTATCAATTTCTCGGGTAGCCTTGATTACGCCCAGCGATCGGAACTGGCTAATTACCGCGAGAACCTGAAACCCTGGATCAACTGGAACCAATACACGTTTACTCCAAACCGCCCCGACAACGCCGAAATTGGCCCGGCTGCTTTCCCTACGCACCAGGCATTAGTGCTGAACCTGGTGGCTACCGGCCGGCTGAAAGCCGCCACTTACCGGATCTCTAACGGCCGGCGGGTAACCCGGCGCAACGATAGCCCACTGCTGTTGCTCAATTATCGCAAGGGAGTCTCGGGTGTTGGCGGCAGTGACGTCGATTTCGATTTCCTGCAGGCCGGCATCAGCCATTCGTTTGAGACGGGCATCCGCAGCCGGCTCAGCTACGATGTGCGGGTGGGGGGCTTCCTGAACAACCGCTCGCTTTACTTCCCGGACTTCCGGCACTTCCAGGGTAACCAGTTCTTTTTTCAGCAGGGCGATCCCACGGCCATTTACCGGATGCTGCCCTACTACGACTACAGCACGGGCAAGCGGTTTGTGGATGCCCACGTCCTGTCGGAGTTTCGCAAGTTCCTGCTCACCCAGATCACCTACGTGCGCCTGACGGGCCTGAAAGAAAACCTGTTTGTGCATTACCTGGGCACACCGGCCTCCCGCAATTACACCGAAGTGGGTTACGGTCTGGATGGCATCCTCCGCCTGTTTCGCGTTGAGGTTGTTACGCAGTGGCAGGATTTCAAATACCAGCGCCTTGGTTTTCGGGTAGGTACCACGCTGACGTTTGGCCGCTAGTAGACCGGAGTTGTACTCTGGTTTATCTTCAAAAGGATAGGCTGTCTTCGGTCCGGATTTAACCGGAATACAACTCCGGTTTACTGCCGCAAAATCCACTCCTTTGGCTTCCAGCCGTCCTGAACCTTGGTCAGATCCACAGTAGGATCGATCAGCAGGCGGCTGGGCCGGGCGTTGAGCGTTACGTACACTTCGGCACGTACCTGTGGATCGTGTACGCCCTGCTTTTGGTAGTAATCGGCCAGGTAGTGAGCAAACTGAAGAATGAGGTCCGGCTGCATGGCCATTTGTTTCTCCTGGTGATCGTTCAGAAACTCGCTGTTGTCGACAATACCCTCCCGGCCCGTGCGGCTATCTTTCACATAAAACGTAGCCGTACCCGCTTTCTCCATCAGCATTACCCGCCAGCCAAAGCGGTAGCCTTCTTCGGTCCAGAACAAATCGCCGGGGTACAGCAGGTACCGCCAGGGAAACAGGAGCTGGAATACGACAAAACAGAGTAATGCGCAGGTAGTGATGAATTTAGGTATAGCAGGTTTCCAGCTGCGGACGCCCTGAGTTATCTTTCCAAATCCCAAAACCCGCTCATGCCACTGCACCGAAAAGAAAATGGGCGTGCTGGCAATCATCACCAGCGGGAAGACACCGATCTGGAACAGAATGCCCGTCAGCACGTGGAAGACGACCACGGTGGCATACGCCAGCGGCCGGCTTTTGGGCCAGATCAGAAAAAAGACAATGAAGGTATCGTATAGCATCCCGGCCCAACTGAAAATATACGGCATCCAGGCATTTGCAAACAGCGGTCCCAGCACCGGAATGGTGTCGTTGGCGGGTAACCAGACTTTCAGCGGGAGGGCGTTGATGAGCCAGTCGTAGCGGAGCTTGGCCAGGCCGGCGTAGATGTACACCAGCGCCAGTTGGAACTGAATGAGCCAGATTGTCCACTGCGGCACCTCTGTTCGGAGCAGGGCCGGATTCCGGCGAACATCGACCGATACCGCCCGGTTGGCCGGCAGCCAGATGAGCAGAAAGCTGACGACGCTGACGAAGTAGTAATGATTGAGGTAATAGGTAATATCAATGAGTTCGCAGTAGGTGAACGTCAGGAAGAACGTAGCCGCCGAGAGCCGGTAAAACGCCCCCAGCATAATGCCCAGGGCCCCCGCCAGCATCAGCCCGTGAACGATATACATTCCTACGGGCGACAGGGGCTCTACCCACGCAAAACCAAAGTACTTGAAATGCAGCGTCGGCTGAATATAGTGATCGTCAATCCAGCCCAGCCCGATAAACCGCGCCGTACTGATCACCATCATCACCCCAAACAGGATGCGAAAGGTGATGAGGGGAGCAATAGAGGTTGAGTGATAGAATGATTGAGTGATTGAGTGAAATGAAAAACGCTTCTCCTCCTTAGGCGCTACCACTTGCACATTGTTGTTGCTTACACTTACCATTCACTCAATCATTCTATCACTCAATGACTCAATAATCTAATCCCCATCTCCGCTGGCGAACGTGATGGCAATGCCCAGCAGCGACGACATATCGCTTTTGAAAAAGCGGGTTAGCTTCTGAAACTCGTTCAGGACGTTTTCGACGGCGGCCGGGTTGGTCTGGATCTGCTGACTCAGCGGCACATTCTCCGGCAGCGCGTTCAGTGCTTTACGAACGTTACCCAGTTGAGCCTCCGCAGACGCTACCAGCGCCTGACCACCCTCTACATTTTCCAGGTATTCTTTAAAGCCAACGCCATCTTTACCGTCGCGGGCGCGGCCGTACCAGATGTTTTCAATGGCTGTCAGGTGAGCCTTGATGAACGTCAGTGACTGGCTGCTGTAGTAGCCTTCGGCGCGGGTTGGTTCGGCAGCGGTTTGCCCCGGACGCTTACCCAGCGGCAGCGCAATCTTAAAATTTTTGATGGCCTCGTAACTCCGGATAAACTCATTATAAAGCTCCGAGGTAGCACTCCCGGCATCGGTACCGTTGCGGTTCACAAAATTGCCGGAATAAGTGCTCCAACCGGTTACCACCTCGTCTACCCGCTTCTTAATGTCGGCGGTAGCGGCCGTCAGAAAATTACGGCGGCTCGCCGACTGGAAGCTGGTCACGATCTGTGTATTATTGCCCTGCGGGCTAAAGATCAGATACTCCACCGCCGGCAAACCACGGGCATCCCGGTTGAAATCATTGAAGTTGGCGTTGTTGGTGGTTATGGTAGCTTCAACCTTAGCTGTGCTGGTCGGAAACGTGCCGACCTCCTCAATCAGGCCTTTCCGCACCCCTTCTTCTCCGGCCGGTCCAAAATTATAAGCATTGGCAAATTGCCAGGCGGTGTAAGCCTCCGTCCAGGCAGTTTGCAGCGCCGTCAGGTTAGCCGCCGTTGGTGATCCGGAGAAGGTGGCAGCCGCCGTATTCAAGACGTTCACCTTTGCCTGTAGGTCGGCGTAGGCCGGGCGGATCAGGTTATCGGCGTACTGCTGCAGCATCGCCTTCCGGTCAAAATTCTGACCGGTATCCACCTCGCCCGGCTTAGAACAGGCTATCATAACGCCAATACAGGCGGCAATTGACAAAAGAGAGAAACTAAACGTCAGTGAGGTCCTCATCTATCGTTTTTGTTCAGAAATCCAATTCTTCTTAAAATCTTCAACTTCCTGGTCGGTAAACTTATAGATCTCTTTCAGACGACTAATCGCCTGTGTCAGCTTAGGCAACTGGTTTACCGGATTAGTCAGGAAAAGATAAGACGTGGGTGTACCATTGACCGGCGCATTCATCAGCGTCAGCAGTTCATCAATCTGCGCATCGGTAATGATCTTGTGCTGCTGGGGTATAGTACGCCAGCCATGAATCTGACTCACCGCTTCATTATAGGTATGCATAGCTGCTCCCTTCTGGGCATCGGTCGGATTGGTAGCACTCAGGGTTGAAATGGTCGAATGCAGGTAGTTAATAGCCGTAGCGGTAGCGGCTTTTTCCCAGTACTGCTTAATATCGGCCCAGGCGGCATCGCGGTCGGCCTTGTAAGCATCGCCGGCTTTCAGAGCTGCCTGATACCGGATAAGCGCATCGCGCATTTTGGTGTAAAGCCCGGTACCGTCATTCTTATCCCGACGGGCGGCATACAAGGCCATAAAGCGGTCTGGCGTCGTATATTTGGAGGCATCGTTGCTGTTGGGGAAAGCAGGGCTGGCCCCGAACAAAAGAGTCAGCTGATCGGCCGTGGCCGGCGTTGGCCGCTCGGCAGTAGCAAGTTGGATAGCCTGATTGTAGAACGTAGCCCCATACATTGCATTCTCAAAAGCCTCTACCAGACCGAAGCCGTTCTGATCAAAGATATGACCGCCCAAAACGCCCCCGTTGCCGGTGCGGACTGCCGGATTGAAGGTGTTTCCACTGGCCTGAGCGAAGCGGGTAATAAAACCGTTGGTGCCTTCTATAAGATTCGCGTAATACGGAGTCGTGAGGCTTTTCAGCGATGGAGAGCCCGTTGTAAAAAGGTTGGTCAAGGTCTGTGCCTCTACCTTTGTCCCGGCGGTCCGGGCTTTTTTCGTCTCATTGATCAGATTTACATACTGCTGGGCCATAGCCGCAGCCGCTGTGGTATTGGCAGTGAAGGAAGTGCCATCATACTGTTGTGGAATCACCAGCGGATCGATAGTCTCCGTTTCTTTACAACTGTTCAGGAAAAGTGCAGCGACTACTGCAAAGGCGGGAATGAAAAGTTTACGCATGGTAGCAAGTATTTTTCCGACTAATAAATTGGATTACGGCTGCAAACTTAGACCTTGTTTAGATTTGTTCCAAATAAAAAGAAAATTATTTAGAAAATTTCTAAACAAGTAGGTATGATATTCTTTTCCGTTGTATTTTTGCATAAACTGACTGTAAGCCGTGAGTACTGTACCCTCCACCTGGAAAGAAATTTACCGTAACGAGAAAGGCGCTGTTTACCAGTGTGATACCACCTGTCGGTTGATCCTGGAATTCTGGGATACGCATACCGCTTTTTCGGCCCGTGACTTTTTGCAATTCAAGCGCATGGTCGAGACGGTTGACCTGCGGCAGATGGCCCTGCACACCGATGATGCCTACGATGTAGAGATTCTGACGCCCCCCCGTACGGATCGGTGCTACGTGCTGACGCTCTGCGAAATTGTGCAGCTGCGCGACCTGCTGAACGGAGCCCGACTGATGCTGGAGCTCAATAGCTTACTGCGCGAGCGGGGCTGTTGCCTGGCTTAAGCGCTTGATTCTGTTTGGTTTTAGAACACTTCTAAATTTCACAAATACCAACCGGCCCAATAACCTGAGCCGGTTTTTTGTTGTTATATTGGCATCGGGAATTATTCGAAACCGAATTTTGGTATGAGAGATTTAGTAAGACTTCGCACATCGCTCAAGGATGGTATTGAGCAGATATTGAACGAACAGATAAAAATGGAAATGGAGTCGTCGTCGAAATACCTGGCCATGGCCGGGTGGTGCGACCGCAACGGCTTCGACTATAGCGCCGGGTTCTTCTACAAGCAATCAGACGAAGAGCGGCACCACGCCCTGAAAATTTTCCATTACGTCAGCGACCAGGGCGGTACCGCTCTTTCGCCGGAGGTAGTGCCGGTGCAGCAGGATTTTGACTCACTGCGTTCGGTATTTGAAGGCGCTCTGGACCAGGAGATTGCCGTAACCGATTCTATTAATCGCGTGATCGCGGCCTGCCGCCGGGAGAATGATTTCACGACTGAGCAGTTTATGAACTGGTATGTGAAAGAGCAGATGGAAGAAGAATATATTGCCCGGCGCTGCCTCGACCTGTTCGACCAGATTCCGGCCGATCAGTTGTTCTACCTGGATAAGCAGGTCTCCAAGGTCACGTACGAGGGTAATGTCTTTGAGTAACGAATTCAGGTAGTATCCATAAATTTAATAGAGAAGGGCACCTGCTAAGGGGTGCCCTTCTCTATTGTATCGACACATTAGCCATACGGTTGGTACGTACATAAAAAGCAAAAGCCGCTCAGTTGTGAGCGGCTTTTGTTACTTCTTTTGCGGCTAATTAGCGAGCAGTAGTATCAGTAGCCATAGTGGTGTCAGCTGCCATAGTAGTGTCAGTTGACATCATAGTTGTCGTGTCAGTAGTAGTCGTTGTAGTCTCAGTAGACTCAGACTTGTTTGACTGGCAAGCAGTAGCCAGAGAAATCATTGACAGAACGAAGAAAGCTGATTTTACGATGCTTTTCATGATTGGGGTGATTAAAAGTTACGCTTGAAATTTGTTTCACCCTTAATACGCCTTCGAAGAAAAGGTAACCCATGAATTTTACTTTTTTTTGAAGTAATTTTCTTACCCGCTATTTTCAGACCTAGTCTTTAACCCAACTGCCAGATAAATAAAAAACTAACCAACTAACTATCAATCTATTAACAAATATCAATGTGGTTTATTTTCTATTCTACGTAAATGCAAAAAAGATTTAACAGCGAACCAAAATATAAATTTTCAAAGAAAATATTGAATCGAGAAAACCTAAATCGGCAGCTTTTCATACAGGATTTGCGCCCATTAGTATTATTGAAAGTAAAAAAGCCACTCCATCGGGAGTGGCTTTTTTACTTTTATTGTTTCTGTACTTAACGGGTTGTACTCTGCGTACCTGTTGTGCCCATATTACCCATTGTGTCCGTAGCCATTGTGGTATCGGTTGACAAGGTTGCGTCAGTGGTGCCAGTTGTCGTCTCCGTATTTTCGTTGTTGTTCTTCGACTGGCAGGCTGTGGTCAGAGCAATCATCGATAAAACGAAGAAAGCCGATTTTGCTAAGTTTTTCATAAGTTTGAGATGCAATTAAAATGAAATTAAAACCAAAAACTACCCTTAATAACTAAATAAAGGGGAAGGTAACCCGATAATTTTTAATTTTTTTTTGGGTTACTTATATGCCTGATTAAGTATTAATACATGCAAGTATCAAATGAAACATTCCGGACGCCTGCAACTTTCTGACGACGAACTGCTTGTCGGCGTTGCAACTGGTTCGGATGAGGCATTGACGCAGCTCTATCGACGGTACTTCCCAATGGTACTTCACCTGGTACTGAGTAATAACGGTAGTGAAGACGATGCCAAAGATATTTACCAGGAAGCGCTCGTTGTGGTGTATGAGAAGGTAACTGTCGGCTCACTGGAACTCAACTGTCAGCTAAAGACGTATTTGTATTCCATATGCCGGCGGCTCTGGCTCAAGCAGTTGGCCCTTCGCAGCCGTGATAACCGCAACCTGGTTGATACGGAGGATTCTGTTTCGGTAGACGAGGATATGGCTTGGCACGAAACCCGCGACCGCCAGTTTGAATTGATGGCTGATTCACTGGAACGGCTTGGCGAGCCCTGCCGAACATTGCTGGAGGATTTTTATATCCGGCATATGTCAATGCAGGAGATTACAGAAAAGTTTGGATATACCAATTCCGATAACGCCAAGACGCAGAAATACAAGTGCCTGATGCGTTTGAAAAAGCTGTTTTTTTCAGTGTATAAGGAGGAACCGTAACATGGAATCAGAAGACGATAAACAAATTGAGGATGCGCTCAGGTTGTACGGTAACCGGATCGCTTTCCGTAACAAACTGAATCACATTCACGCCGGTCTGGATATGGAGGCCGTTCGGGAGGAGTCTGCCCCGAAAGCACCTATCCGGCTAATCTGGCGTACCTATCGGACTACGCTGGCTGTAGCAGCTTCGGTGGCGGTCTTTACAACATTCGTTACCCTGTTATTGTATAAATCCTACCAGACCAGCCACAAGCAGGAAGAACAATACAGCATGCTGCGCCGGGATCTGCAGGCCATTAAACGGTCGCAGAGCGCTATTCTGAACGATATCGACGGGCGTCGGCGGGTATTACAGCAAAATCCCGGTCAGGTAGCCGGAACCGGCTTTCTGCTGACGTCGGACGGGTATATGGTGACCAACAAGCATATTATTCAGGGTGCCGACTCGGTGTATGTACAAAGCCAGAAAGGTGAGGTGTACAAGGCGAAGCTGGTCTATACCGACCCCCTTTATGACTTAGCGGTTCTGCAATTGCGTGATGATACGGCTTTCCGGGCTATGCCGCCCCTGCCGTACAGCTTTGAAGCACATCAGTCGGATCTGGGTGAGCGCGTATTTACCCTTGGCTATCCCCGCGAGGAGATTGTATACGGCGAAGGGTACCTGAGTTCAGGAACTGGCTACCGGGGCGACTCTACCGCGTATCAGGTTTCGATCAGTGTAAATCCAGGTAACAGTGGCGGCCCGCTGCTCGATGAGAAAGGTAACGTCATCGGCATCATTACCGGAAAACAGGTAACCTCAGACGGAGCATCCTTTGCGATCAAATCGAACTACCTGTACAAAGTGCTGGAATCAATTCCTGGTGACTCGTTGAAAGGCTCACCCGTGAATCTGAACCGGAAAAATTCGCTGGTGAAACTCTCCCGCAAGCAGCAAATCAAGAAGATGCAGGACTATGTATATATGGTTAAAGTCTTCAAACATATGCCCTAGACAGCTTTAGAAAACGAATGAAAAAAGGCAGCCACCCGGTTGCCTTTTTTGTTTGCTGCCGAGTCTGGTTAACCCCTCCTGGCTACCGCTTTTTCTTAACCTTTGTCCGAATTTCCGGTTACTTCTTTGGAATTAGTCAGTTTAATAAAACCACGAGCGTTATGGAGAGCAAATTGCAGGGCAAGAAGGTGGCCATTCTGCTGACAGATGGCTTTGAGCAGGCAGAAATGACCGAACCTCGCAAGGCGTTAGAGGAACAAGGAATCCAGACACACCTGATTTCGCCAAAAGATGACGAAGTAAAGGGCTGGGACGAAACCGATTGGGGTGATATATTTCCGGTCGATGTTCCGCTGAACCAGGCGAATCCGGAAGACTACGATGCGCTGCTGCTGCCCGGTGGGGTTATGAACCCCGATCATCTGCGGATGGAGAAAAAAGCGGTTGCCTTTGTCCGGCACTTTTTTGAGGCCCGTAAACCGGTGGCGGCCATTTGCCACGCGCCCACGCTGCTGATTGAAGCCGATGTGGTACGTGGCCGTAAATTAACTTCGTACCCGTCGATCCAGACCGATCTCCGGAATGCCGGAGCAAATTGGGTTGATCAGGAGGTGGTGACGGATCAGGGGCTGGTTACCAGCCGGAAGCCGGAAGATATACCAGCCTTTAACCGCAAAATGATCGAAGAGATCGGTGAAGGCATTCACGAGCGGCAACGTGCCTGAGCAAAACCTATAATTGCAAACAGCCCCGACCTACCCGGCCGGGGTTGTTTGCTACAAACCAACTTTATGAGACAGCCGATCATTGTAATTACCCTGGTGATACTGGCGGCCTGCGCCCGCACTAAACCCGCACCTGCTGTGACGGGTGGGCCGGTCATCTCCACCGATACCGGAGCCCCCCCCGTAAATAGAGTTGTGTATGAAGGGCTGCTACCCTGTCCGAAATGCAAAGGCATCCAGACGGAACTGACGTTAAACATCAATCCGAATAACCCAAGGCAATCGTACCAATTGAAGCAAGTTTATCTGGGAACCAGCAAAGGCGACCGTACCTATACGAAACAGGGTACGTATATAACCCTGCGCGGCACCGCCACCGATAATGAGGCCATGGTAATCCAGCTTGACCCCAATAAATCGCGGGAGATTAAAAATTATCTGCGGATTCACGATGATACCCTTCGGCTGCTGGACCGTCAGAAAAGGCTGCTTAGTACGACAGAGCCGACCTGGCTGATTCGCAAGCACCCGGAATCGGGTAACTGATTGTGGACCTGCCTGTTTTTCCATTTCGGTTTGGTGAGCAAATCTCATTCTTATTTACTACCTTCATCAACCTAAATGGGAAATCTAACTTAAAATCTTGTACAGTCATGGTCAAGCTTACAGTCCTTTACCCACAGCATACAGATAGCCATTTTGATATGCGTTATTATCTGGACAGCCATATCCCAATGGTTAAAGAACGGCTTACCCCGCTGGGACTGGTTCGGGTTGATGTAGAAGAAGGCATGGCCAGCGGAGCTCCCGACTCACAAACCCTGTACAGTATGATCGGACGCCTGAACTTCAATAGCCTGGAAGAGCTGCATAATGCGCTGGAGGCCTATGGTGAAGAGTTGATCAGGGATATGTCGAACTTTACGGATGTCCAACCCCAGATGCAGATTAGTCAGGAGCTTATCTCGACGCTCTGTTGACCAACTATACCTACCCCGGCCAGCTACCGGGGTTTTTCTTAGCTAATCTGCGGCCATACGGCTACAATGGCATACCCCAGCATGATCAGGCAGAGGATCACCTTCATAAAGATCCCTGCCAGAAAGCCGACAAAGGAGCCGAAAGCAGCCCGCAGGGCATAGTTCATGTTGGCGCCCCCGATGAGCTCTCCGATCAGAGCCCCGAGAAAAGCCCCTACAAACACACCAATCACCGGAATAAACAGGAAACCGACCACAACTCCAATCATTGCCCCCCAGGTTCCGGCTTTGGTACCGCCAAAACGCTTTGTACCCCAGATGGGCACATAGTAATCCAGCACGGCTACTACGGCCGTCACAATGCCTAACCCAACGAGAACGGGCATACTGAAATCGGCGTACCGGGAAAAGTGGAGACATAGCAAGCCGGCATAGCTTAACGGAGGCCCCGGCAAGGGCATAACAGCACCGACCAGACCAATCAATAAACCGGCAAAACCCAGAATCAGGAGTAGAATGTCCATACTATGTCCCAGCCAGCATCCCGGCTGGCACGTGTCCTAGAATATCTATAAAGTTAAGCCAACAGGCCAGCAGGGATACCGGCCGGGACGTTACCCCCCAATGGTTGACATCGATTCCGTCACCGGGCTACGAAGCTGCTCGGCTTCAAAGCCGTTTTTGGGACGGTGAGCAAAGGCTTTCAGGAAGGCGGCCTTTAAGTCATCATCGGTAGCCCCTGAGCGCATCAAGGCCCGAACATCCAGCACCCCATTGTCGTACAGGCAGGTTTTCAGCGTACCCTGGGCCGTCATGCGAATGCGGTTGCAAGTGCCGCAGAAGGTACGGCTAAAGGCAGCGATGATACCAATCGTGCCGGCATGACCCGGTACCTGGTAGGTATACGATGTTGAATTAGCAGGGTCGGGTAATTTGGTAATATCCGGATACAGGGCGCGTAGTTCGTCCAGAATGCGCCGGTGGGTCCAGTTGAGCACCGGATAATGGCTCCCCTCGCCGTTGAACGGCATTTCTTCGATAAAGCGAACTTCAATAGGATGCTGGCGGGTGAGTTCGGCGAGTAGCGGGATGTCTTCAATGTTTTTGCCCTCCATCACCACGGCATTCAGCTTCACCGGTACGTTGTGGGCCAGCAAGGCATCCAGCGTGCCCTGCACGGCCGGCAGTTCGTCCCGGCGCGTGATCTGCCGGAACCGCTCCCGGTCCATCGTATCCAGACTCAGATTGACGGAACCCACACCCAACCGTACAAGATCCGGCACGTGGGGGGCTGTGAGTACGCCGTTGGTGGTGATGTGCCAGTCTTTTATGCCCTCGGTATGGGCCAGTTTCTCCAGAAATTCCATCAGGCCGTTCCGTACAAACGGCTCTCCACCGGTAATCCTGACTTTAGATACCCCGAGTTGCGCCAGCACCCGCACCAGCCGCTCCATTTCCTCGTACGTCAGCAGTTGCGCTTTAGGCAGGTATTTAATTCCTTCCTCGGGCATACAGTAAAAGCACCGCAGGTTGCAGCGGTCCGTTACAGCCAGCCGAAGGTAGGTTATGGGGCGATTATGGTTATCAAAAATCATGGGCGGCAGGTATCAGGTAAGTCGCTCTGTCTCAGTCCTAACACAAAAATAACAGATTTGGTCGCAATCCCTACGCTTTATTGTAGGCTTTCAGCACCGGCTCGCGCAACATGTGCCCCGGCCCGAAGGTAACAAAGGCGATCAGTTCGGCCAGGTCGTCAGGACTTACCCAGTTGTGCGGGTCCGCATCTGGCATAGCCTTCCGGTTGGCGGGGGTATCCAGCGTGCTGGGAACAATCACCGTCGAGATGATGTTTTTGTCCTTACCAGCTGCGTTGATAATTTCCGACAGCTTAAGGACCAGGGATTTTGACAGCGAATACGCCACCATATGCTGAGCGGCTTCGGGCACCAGCGCCGGTCGGGCCCCAATCAGCACAATCCGCCCGCCCTGCTCCTGATTACTCATCTGGTCAAATACAGGCCGCACCATCTGGTAAGTAGTCTGGAAGTTAAGCTTATACATCTGGTCAATAGCCGCAAAGTCGGTTTCCGCCAGTGACCCCATAGCAAAGCCCCCAACCAGCAGCACCGCAGCATCCAGGATGCCGTACTCGCCGGCTACCTGCTGAACGAACGCTTGACAACCGGCCTCGTCGGTGAGGTCCAGTTCATGGGTAATCAGGTTTTCCTGGGCTGGCAGCGACGATCCGGGCTGCAGGGTAGTAATAACACGGTGTCCGTGGCTGAGCAGATTGTTCGTAACGGAGCGGCCCAGGCCACCGGCCCCACCGGTAAGCAAAATGGTTGACATAAGCAGGCTAAAAACAGGTGAATGGAGGATGCAAAGAAACGATTCTATCCGGAAAAAGCTACCGGATACATAACCCGTTCGGGGACGGTATAGATGTTGAAACGTCCCTCTCGCACGAACCCCAGCAGCGTCATGCCGGCTTCGCTGGCCAGTTCAACGGCCAGGCTCGACGGAGCCCCCACGGCCGCTAGCAGCGGAATACCAACCCGCCAGGCCTTCTGCACCAGTTCGAAGCCAATCCGGCCGCTGACCAGCACACCGTACTGCTGCAGGGGTAACCAGTCCTGCCAGAATGAAGCTCCAATGAGCTTGTCGAGCGCATTATGGCGCCCTATATCCTCCCGAACCAGGTGAATTTTACCCGTGGCGTCAAACAAGGCGGCTGCGTGGAGCCCGCCGGTATAGGCAAACGTGCGCTGGAGTTGCCGCAACGTGTCCGGCAGATTGTTTATAATACCAGCGTCGATGGTGAATTTGTCGGTCAGCTTTGCCGAACAGGTTGCCTGCACGGCCTCAATAGAGGTTTTGCCGCAGATACCGCAGCTTGATGCGGTATAGCTGTTTCGCTCCAGCGCCTGCCAGTCAACTGCTAGCTCAGGCTGTAGCTCTACCCTGATTACATTGCCGGTTTTGTCGGCATCGGAGACACAATGCCGCACCGATACCACGTCGCCGGCCCGCTGGATTATATTTTCCGTATAGAGAAAACCCAAAGCCAATTCGGGGTCATGGCCGGGTGTGCGCATGGTAACGGCTATGCTGCGCTGCCGGCGATCCGCTTTGGGTCCGTAACCCAGCCGGATCTCCAGCGGCTCCTCAACAGCCAGCAGGTCGGGCTGCTCGGTGACAACTTCACCGGATACTTTTACAATCGTGACGGGGGCAACCGAAGACATAAAAAAAGCTTTTCTGCTAAACGTCCCGACTATCGGAATGTTTTAGCAGAAAAGCGTTGCCTTGTGTTACCTGAACGATACTAGTCCTGGCGCACCTTGCTCGCCCCGGATACCTGCGAGCGGACAACCGGCGCTCCGCGGTAGCGTACATCGCTGGCACCGCTGGCCTTTACCGTCAGGTTCTTATCAACCCGCACGTAGGCATTGCTGGCCCCTGACAAATCCAGGTCGGCATCCTCTACCGGAAAATCGTATGCTTCCACTTTGCTGGCTCCGGAAAGCTCTCCGCGGATAACCCCGCCGTTTCCTTTCAGAAACAGGTCAGACGCTCCTGACAGATCGATGTTAATCCGGCTGGCCGTTACCTCAACGGTTGATTTAGAAGCACCGGACAGTTTAATGTCCAGTTCACGAACATTCGTAAAACCCGTTACCGTTGATTTGGAAGCACCGGAGAAGTCTACACCCCGCAGTTCCGGCATCGTAATGTCGATGTTCATCGAATAGCGACGTGACCGCAGGGGGTTCCGGTACTTGGCATAGAGGGTACCGTTGCGGGTATAAATGTCGAGGTCTTCAACATCGCGCTGATTGCCTTTGGCTTCGATGGCAAAGGCGCTGCCCCTGGTAACGGTGATGCGGAAGGCGCTGCCCATATCGAGCCGGTCGAAACCGTTAAGCCCGTAAGTCTGGCGGGTCTCTTCGTAAGGGCCAATAAGATTGTTTTCGCAGGCGGTTAAAATGGCCAGGAAAAAGACGAAAATGGTGTGGATAAAAATTTGACGTTTCATGGGTGTGAATATTGTAAATGGTTGAACTTCAGACACCCAAATTTCCGACGATTTCTCTCGATGAAAAAATACCTTTTACTGAATCGGTTATTTCTCGGGATGAACCCGCCTTTTCGGCAGACGAACCTCGTCGGATTTCCGGGTTTTGATGCTAAGACATCCGTCCATCCCTTCCCCCCTACGCCTGCTCAAAATTTTTTATTCCATCAACCATATTCGGTCGGTTTCGGCACCCTGTTCAGTCCACTCCACTAGTACCCGCTGCGACTCTAAGGTGTTAACTCTCTTACCAATATAGTCCGGCTTAATGGGTAAATCCCGGTTATACCGCCGGTCGACCAACACCAATAATTCTATTTTACCAGGTCGTCCAAAAGCGGTCATGGCATCCAGCGCAGCCCGTACCATCCGGCCCGTAGAGATGACATCATCAATCAAAATGACTTTTTTCTTCTCCAGCAGAAAGGGAACGTGCGTGGTATTGGGGCGCAGGGGCGTGTCGCGACGCCGGAAGTCATCGCGGTAAAAGGTAGCATCCAGGTACCCCAGCGGAATGTCTTTACCCAGGGTACGGCTCA
This sequence comes from Nibrella saemangeumensis, assembly GCF_039541915.1. NCBI lineage: Bacteria > Pseudomonadati > Bacteroidota > Cytophagia > Cytophagales > Spirosomataceae > Nibrella > Nibrella saemangeumensis. The sequence continues at coordinate 57,769 of NZ_BAABHD010000001.1, read as the reverse complement.
GTTCGCGCACGACCCGCTCGGCCAGGTAAATGCCCCGTGGCTGCAGACCAAGCACAACGGAATCATCGAACTGCTGGTGATTTTCAATTAACTCCTGACAAAGCCGGCTGATAACGATCTCCAGCAGCGGACTGCTCAGGATTAGGCGCTTCTGATTCATGGCCTAAATATACAGATTCAGGTACTAGAGAACCGTTAGCAGCGGACAGATTTTTAGCGGGTAGATATAGTAAAGGCGAAGTGCTGAACCAGGAAGTCACTAATAGATTGAACCAATTAATTTTATTTTCCGTAACTATCTTACACTTTTCAGAACTATTATTATATTTGTTTTACGACACAAAAACATCCATGCTTACACTGACAAGTATTAAAAAACCCCCAAACAAAAATGAGGGTAATTTCGAAAAAGGCGCTCCACCTCTTCGCAGTGAGTAATGCACAAGCCAACGACGCACTGAACGAGTGGTATCTAAAGACCACAGCCACCTACTGGCATTCGTTCAGTGACATTAAACAAACCTTCAATTCTGTTGATTACGTAGGTAATGACCGGTACGTCTTTAACGTTAAAGGAAATCAGTACCGAATCGTGGCCATGATTCATTTCCGGATTCACATGGTCTATATCCGGTTCGTCGGAACCCATGCCGAGTACGACAAGATTGATGCTTCCACGATTTGAAACAGGAAGTACATAGCCAGAGCGAATGCTATGATTTTAACCGTAGACACAAACGAAGAGTACCAACTGGCCGCCGAGGCCATTGAGGAATTGCTAAGCAAGGGCTTTGACCGTCTCAGCATCACTGAGACGGCAGAGCTCCAGCGCCTGTCTCTACTGGTGGAGAAATACGAGGATATTCATTACCCTATGCCAGTTGAGCCGGAGACTCTGCCGGAAATGATCCGGCTCCGTATGTTCCAGGAGAAGCTAAAGCAGAAGGACGTGGCCCGGCTGCTGGGTATTACCGAAACCCGGCTGTCGGAGGTGATGTCCGGCAAGCGAAGGGTCAATATGGACCTGGCCAAGCGCCTGCATGAGAACCTGCGAATACGCGCTGAGTTTATTTTAAAAACAGCCTGAATTCCTCCACGTCGGAGAGCCTGACAAAGAACAAATTAAGCCCGGATTCCAGTGTACTGATACAATCAGAGACGCCATCGCTATAAGTGAGGAGGGATTTTATAATGCATGCTTCTCAAAAGCCCACATAGCAATAGACTAAAAGTTGCTCAATTGTTTTTATGACGTGCTGATGACCAGAGCGATTAGTATCACTTCCATTATACAGCACTATTATTGGTCAGTCGGCAGTAAACCGTTTTTTACCCGTCATGTCTCTAAAGCGTCACCCAAAGTGAGGTGACTCCTACAAATAACTGCTCAGTTCTGTGTTCAGGCGTTTGAGGGCACGGCTGGAGAGGTTGGCTACGGTCTGGTACCGGATGTTCATTGTCTGCTCGATATACTGGGGCGGCTGGCCTTCGTAGAACTTCATCCGGATCACCTCCCGCTGCCGGCTGGGTAATTTATCAACCGCTTCCGATAATTTATGGTGCAGGGTACCGTGCCGTTCGGCATCAACGAGCCGGTCCTCGGCCGATAGTTCGGTGGAGGCATTCAGGTGCAACAGGCCATGCCAGGTTTCTTCGTTCCGCTTCGACTGCCTGAAATAGCTCTGCAGCTTGTGCCGGAGCGAACCCATCAGGTAAAATTTGACGGAAGTTACCGGCTTCAGCCCCGACCGGTATTGATGCAGATTGATAAACAAATCCTGAATAGCGTCTTTTACCAATTCCTCGTCAACTTCCAGCGTCTTCCCGTAGCGATACAGTTCTTTATAATACCGCTGGTACAACCGGCCAAAAGCCGCTTCACTGCCTTCCAGAAAATCCATCCAAAGCTGGTATTCAACTGCTGTCATATACGTTTTCAAGTATCAGGATTACGTTTGCTTTTCTCTGGTCCTTTCGTACTGCATCCCGTCTCAAATAAGGTCCTCCGCGGTGCGGAGGACCTTTACCCGCTTAAACCCTATAATGAAACACTCATCAGGAAAGTGGTACCTGCCGGGTAAGTCAACCCATGCACAAGCGACTATCATGGTAAATGGTGGGTTCGGAATCGTCAATTACCTTCACAGATTACAATATTTTATTGGCAAAAGAACAGTGGGTACGGTATTGCAAAGCAACAGCCGGTTACTCTTTATGTATGTTAGTAGATTGGCATATTTTTAATATATTTTGGCAATATTAGCGTAGACGCGTCATCAACTGTGCCAATTAAATGGTATGAAACCGCAATTACTGAAAGTCCCGATAGGAATTGACTACTCGTTTAGCGTCCGCCAGGATAAGATGCCGTATTTTTATAACCGTTGGCACTATCACCCTGAGATTGAACTGATTCACATAGAAACCGGCACCGGAACGCAGCTTATCGGCGACAGCATTCAGAACTTTCAGGATGGGGATGTGCTGCTGGTAGGGTCAAATCTACCCCACTACTGGCGAAGTGAAGACCGGTATTTTGCCGGCCAACCGGATATGTGGTCGACGGCGACGGTGGTTCATTTCCAGGAAAATTTCTGGGGTGAACGCTTTCTTTATCTGCCCGAAAACAGGCCGATCAGAACACTGCTTGACAAAGCGAAAGCAGGCATCCGGGTAACAGGTACCACGCAGCACCGGGTGCAGGACCTGCTGGCCCGGTTACTGACGGCACCCGGCTCGGAACGCATCCTGCTGCTACTCACTACGCTTCAGACCATTGCCTTATCCAGTGACGTAACGGTCCTCTCCAGCAGCAGCCAGTTTGCCCGCATCTCCGAGGCCGAAGCCGACCAGATCAACCGCATCTATGCCTACTCCATTGCCAATTTCCAGCGGAAGATTTCGCTGGAAGAGATTGCTGAAGTGGCCAACGTGAGTCCGAATTCCTTCTGCCGCTATTTTAAATCGCGCACCCGCAAAACGTATTCGCAGTTTCTGCTCGAACTCCGCATCGGTCATGCCTGCCGGCTGCTGCTGGAAGGAAAGCTAAGTATTGCCCAGGTATGTTACGAGAGCGGGTTCAATAATTTCTCAAACTTCAATAAGTATTTTAAGGAGCATACGGGGCTGAGTCCGTTGAAGTACCAGCAGCAGCATAGGAGTTAAGGCTACACCTGTTTTCTGCCAGGGTGTAGCGAATAGCCGTATAAATTCTCAACTTTGCGGCCTGATTGCAGAACATTCACAGGTTAAACGGAATGAGTTCAAAGTTTCTGGTTGCCGGTCTGGGCAACATTGGTCCCGAATACGCCCTCACCCGCCACAATGCCGGTTTCATGGTCCTCGATCGCCTGGCGGCTCAACATGGTTTCAGTTTCTCGATGCAGCGACTCGCCTATACGGCCGAGTGGCGGCACAAAGGCAAACAGATATACATGATTAAGCCAACCACCTACATGAACCTAAGCGGCCGGGCCGTTTTGTACTACCTGAAGCAGGAAAACATTCCGGTTGAGAACCTGCTGGTTATTACCGACGATAAAGACCTGCCGTTTGGTAAGCTTAGGTTACGGGCCAAAGGCTCGCCGGGTGGTCATAACGGTCTGCGCCATATTGATGAGGTGCTGAACTCGCAGGAATACGCCCGGCTACGCTTCGGGATTGGCAGTCAATTCAGCAAAGGAAGGCAGGTAGACTTTGTGCTGGGGCAGTTTCCCGAGGAAGAATTTGAGCAATTATCGGACGTTCTGGACCGGGCGGGCGACGCGGCCATCAGTTTTTGTACTATCGGCATACAACAGACAATGAATATTTTCAACCAATAATATAACCAAACAAAGAATTTTTCAGAAGCGAGTGAAAATATTTTTTACAAATCAATGAGTGTTAGTTCAAAATATTATTTGCTAATATTACTCTTCACAGCACCACAGGAAGCAAAATACCGTTCCCTCAAGAGAAAATTTAAAATAAAATTCTAAAGCACCCCTATACGGCACCAGCTAAAACCAAACTTATTCTCCTCATAGGGCGTTCTATCATTGTAAACAAAATAGAACAAAACTATGAAAACGCGTGTTATCTTTGCATCACTGGTTCTTGGATTAGGGTTGGTGACTAGTAAGGCAAACGCGGCTACCACCATACTTGATGATAGCCCGGCTGCCAACAAGCCGGCAAGCGCATTGCTGATCAACGGTTCAGAAAAGCAATTAGCTACCTACGTTGAGCAGCGGATCGGCCGGTCGGTCCGGAAAAGCGACTGGCAAAACTTTTACAGTATTGTCGAGTTATATAACCAAAATCCGGTAGCGCTGCTTAACTTAAAGACAGAAGCCCGTGACCAATTCAACGCGGCTGCGTCTCAAGTAAATAAGCAACTGGCGAAGCAGAAAGGTGCCGAAGCCAGCCGCTGGTACAATCAGGCCGATTACACCACACGGATTATAAATTTCCTGTGGAGTGTTGAGGCCAGCCAGCAAGCCGAACTTGAGCTTTAAGAGAAATTAAAATTCTTAAAAAAAGCTAAGTTCTCAGGAACAGAAAAGGGTTAAAGTTAGTTTTTCATGTAGAAAAGGTTAAGGGTTTAGGAATAGTCAGTATAAAGCCTCTCGCAACGATCGGGAGGCTTTATCTTTTTTATAGGTATCTACACCTGTTCCTGAATAAATACAAAAAAGCCGTACCGCCTGATTCCCTGCGATACGGCTCCAATATACGTCGTTTTTGCTTACGCCTGCTGGTCTTCCAGCACGGTTACATCAAGAATCTTATCGCCCTGCCGAATCTGGTCAATCACCTCAATGCCTTCTACTACCTTGCCGAAGCAGGTATGATTCCGGTCGAGGTGCTTGGTGTTCTCCCGGCTCAGACAGATGAAGAACTGCGAGCCGCCGGTGTTCCGGCCCCGGTGCGCCATCGACAGCACACCCCGGTCATGGTATTGGTTACCGCCGTCCAGCTCACAGGGAATGGTGTAGCCCGGTCCGCCGGCACCTGTTCCGGTGGGGTCTCCCCCCTGCACCACAAAGTTCGGGATTACCCGGTGAAACGTCACGCCATTGTAATAACCTGACTTGGCGAGGTTCAGAAAATTCTCGACGGTCTTCGGCGCGTCCTGATCGTAAAACTCAATGGTCATTGTACCTTTCTCGGTACGCATCTGTGCTTTCATAAAATCTTCAATTGTTGAATGATTGAATTATTGAATGGTTGGTGTCTCGCTTTAGGGGCGATTGTTGAATGATTGAATACCAACAGGAGTCTGGTCTATTGTAATTCAATCATTCAACAACTCAATCATTCAATTTTTAGCTCACCGTCCCCCCGTTCCAGACCTGCTTGTCGGGCGTGAGGAGGGAGAGACTGCCGTCACGGTCTTCGGCCATCAGGATCATGCCCTGCGATTCCAGGCCCATCATTTTACGGGGAGCCAGGTTGGCCAGGAAGGTTACCTGCTTACCAATAATGTCTTCCGGCGCAAAATGTTTGGCGATACCACTCAGAATTTGCCGCTGTTCGATTCCGTCATCGACTTTCAGCTTCAGGAGTTTGTCACTTTTGGGCACCCGCTCGGCTTCGAGAATGGTGCCGATGCGGATGTCCATTTTGGCAAAATCGTCGTAGGTAATCTCCGATTTAGGGGCCGGTACAGTCTTAGTGGCCAGTTCGTTCATGCGTTTGGCGTCGTGTAGTTTTTGAATTTGCTGGTTGATAACGTCGTCTTCCAGTTTGGCGAATAACAGCTCTCCCTTGCCCAGTTCGTGTCCGTCCGGCAGCAAATCGGCGCGACCGGCGTTAATCCAGGTCATCTTCTCCATGTTTAGTTGCTGGCGCAGCTTGTCGGCCGTAAACGGCAGGAAGGGCTCACAGACAATGGCCAGATTCGCCGTAATCTGCAGGGCAATGTTCATGATGGTATTTACCCGCCGGAGCGCCGGACCGTTCGGCTCGGTTTTAATCACCTGCCAGGGCTGCGTATCGGCCAGATACTTGTTACCCAGCCGCGCCAGATCCATCAGTTGCGATAAGGCTTCCCGGAAGCGGTACTGCTCAATGGCCTGCCCGATGCGGTCGGGGAACAGGGCCAGTTCATCCAGCACCTGCCGGTCGTACTCATTCGGCTCGCAGGTTCCCGGTACTTTGCCGTCGCAGAACTTCTGGGTTAGCACCACCGCCCGGTTGACGAAGTTGCCAAAAATAGCGACCAGCTCGTTGTTGTTGCGCGCCTGAAAATCCTTCCAGGTAAACTCACTGTCTTTGGTTTCGGGGGCGTTGGCGGCCAGCGCGTACCGGAGCACATCCTGTTTTCCGGGCAACTCCTCCAGGTACTCGTGCAACCAGACGGCCCAGTTGCGGGAGGTCGAAATCTTGTCGCCTTCAAGGTTCATGAACTCGTTGGCGGGCACGTTGTCGGCCAGGATATAGCTTCCCTCCGCCATGAGCATAGCCGGGAAGATGATGCAGTGGAAAACGATGTTATCCTTGCCGATGAAGTGAACCAGTTTAGTATGCTGGTCGCGCCAGTACAGTTCCCAGTCGCGGCCCTGCTCAGTAGCCCACTCTTTGGTCATGGAGATATAGCCGATAGGCGCATCGAACCAGACGTACAGCACTTTGCCTTCGGTATCCGGCAGCGGGACCTTCACGCCCCATTCCAGGTCGCGGGTCATGGCGCGTGGGCGCAGGCCTTCCTTCAGCCACGACTGGCACTGACCGAATACGTTGGTTTTCCACTCGGAATGGCTGTTGACGTACTCCTCAATCTCCGGCTGCATCCGGTCGAGTGGCAGATACCAGTTTTTGGTTGGCCGGAGCACCGGCTGAGAGCCTGACAAGGTAGAGCGGGGATTTTTCAGTTCGGTCGGGCTCAGGGCGGAGCCGCAGCGCTCGCACTGGTCACCGTAGGCGTTTTCGTTGCCGCAGACCGGGCAGGTACCGATGATGTAGCGGTCGGCCAGAAACTGCTGCGCCACCTCATCAAAATACTGCTCTGATACCTCCTCCACGAAATTGCCGTCGTTGTAGAGCTTCAGGAAAATCCCCTGTGACGTTTCGTGGTGAATGGAATTTGAGGTTCGTGAATAGATGTCGAACGAAATACCAAATTCTTCGAACGCCTTTTTTATCTGGACGTAGTATTTATCGACCACCTCCTGTGGGGTGACACCGTCTTTTTTGGCTTTGATGGTAATGGGTACACCATGCTCGTCGGTACCGCTGATGAAGGCCACATCCTTGCCGGTACTGCGGAGGTAGCGCACGTAGATGTCAGCCGGCAGGTAGCACCCGGCCAGGTGACCGATATGAATAGGTCCGTTGGCGTAGATCAGGGCCGCCGTGACCGTATAACGCTGTGGATTTTCTAAGGACATGCCGTCAGTGAATTTTGCGCAAAATTAGTAATTCAAGTCTGAACGTTGTTATGTTTACGCAAACAGGCTGCACGGGCCGCACGCCCGCTCGTTCATACAGGACCATGGAAAGCACCAATAATTTCCTTCAGTGGGTTGACATCAAAAACTTTAAGTCCATTAAAGACCTTCGCGTCGACTGCAAGCGGGTCAATGTATTCATCGGCAAGCCGAATGTGGGGAAGTCGAATATTCTGGAGGGGTTAGCGTTGTTGGGGGCCAGTCTTAATCACGAGAAATATTTAAGCGGAGCAGTAAGGTATGAGGAGTTAAGAGATTTATTTTATGATAGTGACCCAACTAACCCTATCAATGTTTTTTCCAATCAGATAAATACAGTGTTGCAAAGGTCTAATATTGAGGAAGACAGCAATGATGACAAGTTTGCACTTATCAAGAAGAATACGGAAGTCACCTACTACAGAAACTTCTCATTAACAAGCAAAGGAAAAGCATTCATTGCCGGGTCTCTAGAAACAGAAGAGGCTGAAGAAAAGACTGATTTTGAAATATATCGGTCCAGTCAGATTAAAAAATACGATTTCTTAAATATAAGTAACTTCAAAGCAAGTTTTAGTAAGTACCTGCTTCCCCATCACGGTTATAATCTATACGCCGTTATAAACAAAAATAAGAACCTTTGGGAGGAAGTTGCATCTCTTTTCAAAGAACAGAACCTAGAATTTGTATTAATAGACCGCGAACAACGCTTTGTTCTTCAGAGACGGGAAGGCCACGTCGCCAAGCAATACCCTTACTTCAGCATAGCTGATACTTTCCGGCGGTTCATTTTTTACATCACTGCCATTGAGTCCAATAAAGACTCCGTTATCATTTTCGAGGAACCCGAGGTACATTCCTTTCCGCCGTATACGCAGGAACTGGCGTACCGCATGATTTACGATGAGAATAATCAGTACTTTATCTCTACGCACAGTCCATACATGCTGCACCCGTTCATCGAGAAAATGAACTACAGTGACCTCAACGTCTTTATTACCTACTACAAAGATTACGAGACACATGTCCGGGCGCTGACGGAGGAAGAGCTTCGTGATATTCTCGATTACAGTACCAACATCTTTTTCAACCTTGATAAGTTTGAGCCGAATGCCTGAACACGTCCGCCTATACCCGGAATGTCACGCAGATACGGCCTTAATCACGTTCTTTGTCCCTGACAGCCGGATTATCGAACACGCTGCGGGTATCAACGAAGTATCGAAAGCCTTACAGCAGGTGCAGAAAGTGGATACTACCCTAATCGGCATTGTCGATAATGACAAACACAAACCACGTTACCTGGACTTATTTAAAACAGTAGCGGAGGAAAATAAAATCTGCTTCAGGCATAGGCCCGGCTCAAACCAGTACCTCATTATTATCGACAAAGCGATTGAAACTTTCCTGCTCTGGAACGCCGGCCAGGTAGGTATCTCTATTTCCGACTATGGCTTTGAACCCGCTATCCGGAATTTTGGGTTACGCCTGAAGCGCAGAGACATTGAAACGGAGCCTGACTATCTGCGGCTGCTAAGTGACCTTTATACTAGCCAGGCTCCCGGCTTTCTCACTCTTGAACGCATCCTGAATGACTTCATCACTACCTGATACGGTTTTCATTACCGGCGCTACCGGCTTTATCGGCAGCCACATTGCCCGGCGATACCTGGCCGCAGGGCGGGCGGTCGAAGCACTGTACCGCCCCGCCAGTGGATACGGCTTACTGACCGATGTGGCCGACCGCATCACCTGGCATGAGGGTGACATTACCGATATTCCCTCTCTGCAAGCCGCTATCCGGCCGGGCATGGCTGTGATTCACGCGGCTGCCATCGTCTCGTTTGTGCCCAAAGACCGGCCGCGCATGGAGAAAATAAATGTGGAGGGTACGGCCAATGTGGTCAATGTCTGCCTGCAAGCTGGTATCCGCAAGTTAGGCTACATTAGTTCGGTGGCCGCGCTCGGACGACCCAGCCCTAAGGGAATTATACCGGGGCAATCCATTGTTATTAATGAGAACCAGAAATGGGAAGAATCACCGCACAACTCGTTTTATGCCCAGACCAAGTACCGCGCTGAGTTGGAAGTCTGGCGCGGGGTTGCTGAGGGCCTGAATGTTGTGATGGTGAATCCTTCTGTGGTGTTGGGCGAAGGTGACTGGACCCGCAGCAGCGTGCAGTTGTTTAAATACGTCTACGACGAGAAGCCGTTTTACACGGACGGCACCATTAATTTCGTTGATGTAAAAGATGTAGCCGACGCCGTTTACGAATTGATGCAAACGGAAATCGTGAACGGCCGGTTCATTCTGAACGCCGGCACGCTGCCGTATAAAGAATTACTGGAACAGATGGCCACCGCCATGGGTAAGCGCCCGCCGAGGGTGCGAGTGTCGCCGGCAGTGGCTAATATATTATGGAGACTAGAAGCAGTACGGTCGTGGTTTACGGGCAAGCCTCCGCTTATTACGAAGGAGACGGCCCGGTCGGCCAGCCAGTCGTACCGCTTCGACAACCGGAAGCTCATGCAAATGCTTGACTTTCATTACCGACCACTCGACGAGACGCTCCGGCGGGTGGCGACTGCCTTAAAGGGGTCGTAAAAAATCGGGTTGGGCGTTTGCGTTTTCGGTTTTTATCAGTATTTTTCTTGTGACAAGATAGCCCGCGCCCGTGGTGCGGCCCCTATCCGAAGGCACTACTTAACCCGTTGAGGTACTCACATGGAGCAAGAGTTTGAGGAAAGAGAAGGCGATATCAAAGATTCGCTTCGGCGTTTTGAGCAGATGCTCGACCGGAAAGAAAATCAGTTTTTTGACCTGGATGTCTATGAGCAGATAGTGGAACACTATCTCGGCGAAGGCGACCTCGACAAGGCCCTGAAAGCCTGTGAAGCCGGACTCGGCAACTTCCCGTACTCACTGGAACTTATGCTCGACAAGGCCCAGATTCTGGCCAACAACAGCAAATTTGAAGAAGCCCTCGAACTGCTCGACCGTGCCAATCTGTTCAGCCCCACCGATCTGGATATTCAATACATGCAGGGGACTATCCTGAACATGGCGGGCCGGTTTGAAGAGTCGGTACAGGTGCTGGAGGAAATGCTCGACCGCACGGAAGATAAGGATGACATCTATTTTCAGATTGGTCAGAGTTACCAGAACTGGGGAAAATTTGACGAGGCCATTGACTGTTATAAAAAATCGATTCATCTCAACATCAACAACGAAAATGCGCTGTATGAACTGGCGTTCTGCCTGGACATAACCGGCGAACTGGAAAACAGTCTGTCGTACTACCAGCAGTTGATCGACCGGGACCCGTATTCGTACAATGCCTGGTACAACATCGGTATTGCCTACAGCAAGCTGGCCCGCTTTGCCGAAGCCGCCGAGGCCTACGATTACGCTACGATTATAAAAGACGATTTTGCGTCGGCGTATTTCAACCTGGGCAATACCTACATGAATTTAGGCCAGTTTGAAAAAGCCGAGCAGGCCTATATCGATACGCTGAAGCACGAGGAACCCACGGCCGAAACGCTGTGCCACCTGGGGGCCAGCCTGGAAAAACAGGATAAGTTGCAGGAGGCTATTGTTCGCTACCGGGAAGCCATCCGGGTAGATGGGCTGTGGGACGAAGCCTGGTATGGCCTGGGTGTGTGCCTGAGCGAGCTGGGTAAATGGTACGAAGCGCTGCCGTTCCTGCGGAAAGCGGTTAAGCTGAACGAACAGAATGGCGAATACTGGCTGGCCATTGCCGAAACGGAGTACAAGATCGGCAATGTGATGTCAAGTGTCGAAGCGTTTGAGAAAGCGGCTGAGGTTGACCCGGCCAATCCGGATTCGTACCTGATCTGGTCGCTGGTGCCGTTTGACCAAGGCAATTACCTTCGGGCGAACGAGATCATCCAGATGGGTATTGATGAAATGCCTAAAGAAGCCGATTTGTATTACCGGGCTGCGGTTTACCTCATCCATGCCGGTTATTATCGTGAGGCCCTGCTGAACCTGGAAGCGGCCCTGACGCTGAACTACGATGCGCACGTGCAGCTGTTCGAGTTTTTCCCGGAACTGGAAAAGCAGAAGGCGCTCTACAAAATTATTCAGCAATACCGTAAACCTGAATCTGAATAGATTTAGTACCACGCAAACAAAGCCACCTTCTGCACATGAGGGTGGCTTTGTTATTTATGGCCTATGTACGAACCCCCGTCCCGGTGGTTCGTACAGTCGCTTAGCGGTCCCTCTTCCGCTCAAACCACTGCGTGGCATTTTCGGCGTAGAGGTAGACATGCAGCGCATTGTTGAACCGAAAGGTCCGGACCTGCTCGGCTGCGCGTTTATTGATGCTAAACTGATTTAGATAGCCTAGCTCTACCCGGATAGACTTATTCAGGTACCTGCCCAATGCCAGTAATGACCGGTTCTGGTTGAAACTGATGGATTTGTCGGAGACCACGACCATGGGTTCTACACTCAGATGGGAGTACCAGCGCTTCTCATCGGGCGTGCGCTGAAAGATGGGATTTAGCCAGCGAGCCATTGCCCGCACCCGCACGTCGAACCGGTCGGCCAGCACCAGCTCGGGCTCACCATCGGCCAGAAAGAGGTACGAGCGCGAAACGGTATCCAGTGCCGAGGGCCAGCGTAACTCCGTGCGATACCGCTGGATAAGCTGACCATCACCCACCGGCCGGGTAATCTGTAGCTGCGGAATAATCCGGATTTCCTGGAAAAACTTTGTCGAAGGATCTTCCAATTCCCGCTGCCAGTTCCACCACAAACCGACCGGCGATAAGGATAGCTTTACCGATTCGCTCACCTCATAGGCAATCCAGGGGCGAAAAACCTGCAACAGTGGATAGCGGACGATATTCCAGTCGCGGGTACCGACATCAGCCGCCTGCCGCCGGTACTGATGGTCAATCTGAAAACTCCACGGGCCTTTGGTTTTGTACACCAGGTTTACCTCCGTCCAGAGCATCTGGCGGTTTTCGGCTACGTTTGTATACGCTCCGGTCTGCGCCCAAACGGTACCCGAAAATAATACTAAAATCAGACTAAGACAGACTTTTACCATAGTGTGAATGCTGAAAAGTAAAACCCGCCTTGAGTGAAAGAGTTTTCAACCAATCACTGTAACTTTGTTAGTTACCTGGGTTTATATCTTCTCCAGGTTGGCCGCTTGTACTTAATTTAACCACTTCATGCGCAATCTTTTTACCCGTCTGCTTCTTCTGGTGGCCGGTATCGGGTGCTCGCTCCCGCTTTGGGCGCAGACGCCCTCCTGGCTCCGCTACCCGGCTGTGTCGCCGGACGGCAAGACCATCGTCTTTACTTACAAAGGTGACCTCTGGAAAGTCTCCGCTACGGGCGGCAGTGCCACGCCACTGACCTTCCACGAAGCCCACGACTTCATGCCGGTTTGGTCCCGCGACGGCAAGTCCATTGCCTTTACCTCGGACCGCTACGGCAATTTTGACGTGTTTATTATCTCCGTTGATGGAGGTGAAGCCCGGCGCTTAACCTTTCACTCGACCAACGAGTATCCGTACGACTTCACACCAGACGGCAAGAGCGTGGTCTTTGGTGCAGCGCGTCAGGATTTAGCAACCAACCGGCAGTTCCCGACCGGCTCGCAGCCGGAGTTATACAAGGTGGCGGTCAACGGCGGTAAGTCAGAGCAGTTGCTAACGACACCGGCCGAAGAAGTGAAGTTCAACCGTGACGGCTCCCGGCTGGTGTATCACGACAAAAAAGGCGGTGAAAACCCCTGGCGCAAGCATCATACCTCATCCATTGCCCGCGACATCTGGACGTACGATGTTAAGACCGGTAAGCATACCAAAATCACCAGCTTCAACGGTGAAGACCGTAACCCGATTTTTGCCGACAACGACAAAAGCCTGGTGTACCTGAGCGAAACCAACGGCTCATTCAATGTGCATAAACTGTCGCTGGATAACCCGGCCAAACCGGAAGCGCTCACCTCGTTCAAAAAACACCCGGTGCGGTTTCTGAGCCAGGCCAATGACGGTACGCTCTGCTTCAGCTACGATGGCGAACTGTATACCCTGAAGGTCAACGCCAAGCCGCAGAAGGTAGCCGTTACCATTGTCGCCGACGCCCGCAGCAACAACGAGCGGGTGCTGCCCATTGCCGGTGGGGTACGCGATATGGCTGTTTCGCCCAACGGAAAAGAGGTGGCCTACATCTTCCGGGGTGAAGTATTTGTCAGCTCCGTAGAGGGAGGTCTAACCAAACGCATCACCAACACACCCGAACAGGAGCGCAGCGTCAGCTTCTCGCCGGATGGAAAAGTGCTGCTGTACTCGTCTGAGCGGGGCAATTCCTGGAAGATTTACGAAACCCGCCGGAGCCGTTCCGAAGAGCCGTATTTCTATGCCTCCACGGTGCTGAAAGAAACTCCGCTCATCACCAACGAAAAGGAGAACTACCAGCCCGCCTATTCACCCGACGGCAAAGAAGTAGCTTTTATTGAAGACCGGATGACCTTGAAGATTCTGAACCTGGTCACGAAGCAGACCCGCACCATTCTAACGGATAAAGAGCTGTTCTCCATGGGTGACAACGACCAGTATTTTCAGTGGAGCCCGGACGGCAAATGGCTTCTGTTCGATTACAGCGTGCCGGGTATTGCCGCCGGTGAAATTGGTCTGGTGCCGGCCGATGGCAAAGGCAAGGTAACGAACCTGAGCGAAAGCGGCTTCCAGGATTTCCGGCCCAAGTGGGTCATGGGCGGCAAAGCCATGCTATGGTTCAGCAACCGGGATGGCTTGAAAGCCGTCGCGCAAAGTGGCGGTTCGCAGGCCGATGTATACGCTATGTTTTTCACCCAAACCGCCTGGGATAAGTTCAAGCTGAGCAAAGAAGAAGCTGCCCTCGCCAAAGAACTGGAAGAGAAAACCACCAAAGCCGATACCACTAAGGGAAAGACCGCCAAAAAAGATACCGCCGTTGCCATTGACTGGGATGGCCTGACTACCCGCCGGGCCAAACTGACGATTCACTCTTCGTCGCTGGCCGATGCGCTCATCAGCAAAGACGGCGAGAACCTGTACTACCTCGCCCGCTTCGAAAAAGGCTTCAATCTCTGGACTACCAACCTGCGCACTAAAGAAACTAAAATGCTGGTGACGCTGAACGGCGCGGCCGGGAGCCTGGTCTGGGACAAAGACCAAAAGTCTATCTTCCTGAACGCCGACGGCCGCATCCAGAAAATCGACCCCACCAGTGGCAAGCAGGAGAGCATCAGCATCAACGGCGACATGAACCTCAACGTAGCCGCCGAACGGCAGTTTATGTTCGAGCATGTCTGGCGACGCACCAAGAAGACCTTCTACACCGCCACCATGCACGGTGTCAACTGGGACAGCTACAAACCTGACTACGAGAAATACCTGCCGCATATCGGCACCAACTACGAGTTCTCCGAAATGCTGTCTGAATTGCTGGGCGAACTGAACGTCAGCCACAGCGGCTCCAGCTACGCGCCAACGGCTACCAATCAGGACGCTACCGCATCACTGGGTGCTTTTTACGATATTACCTACACCGGCAACGGCGTGCGGGTGGCGGAAGTCGTGAAAGACGGTCCGCTGGACAAAGCCGGGCTGGACGTTCGGGCCGGTATGGTGATTGAATCCATCGACGGCGAACCCATTGCGCCGGAGCGTGATTTGGCGCAGTACCTCAACCGCAAGGCCGGTAAGAACACGCTGTTGACGATTGTTGATGGTACGACTCGCCGGGAAATCATTGTGAAGCCGGTTTCGATGGGGGAAGAAAGCCAGTTGCTGTACAAGCGCTGGGTAAAACGTAACCAGGACGAGGTGGAGAAACTGTCAAACGGAACGCTGGGCTATGTCCATATTCCGGGCATGAACGACGGCGCGTACCGAAACACTTACGAGGAAATTATGGGTAAGTTCGCTAACAAGAAAGGCGTTGTGATCGATACCCGTTTCAACGGCGGTGGCGACCTGGTCGCCGACCTGGCGATGTTCCTGTCGGGTAAGAAGTTCATGGACTACACCACCGATACCCGCTCCAACGGCTACGAACCCAACTTCCGCTGGACCAAACCCAGCATTTCGCTGGCCAACGAAGCCAACTACTCCGACGGCCACTGCTACGCCTTTACGGTGCAGGAAGTGAAACTCGGTAAGCTGGTGGGTCAGCCGGTGCCGGGTACCTGTACGTTTGCCGGCTGGGAGGCTCTGCAGGACAACAGCATCCGCTGGGGTGTGCCACCCCTGGGCGTAAAAGCCATGAACGGTAAATACCTGGAAAACTGGCAGACCGAACCCGATATCAAAATCTGGAATGACTATGAACTGGTTAGCAAAGGCAAAGACCAGCAGTTGGAAGAAGCCGCTCGGGTCCTGATGGCTGAAATTCAGGGGCTGGTGGCGGAGAAGAAGTAAGCGATAGTGCGAAATCTTAAAAGGGCGGCTTTGACGAGCCGCCCTTTTGTTTATTCCATTAACTTGCAGAAAGCAACCTATTAACTTTTCTTTGTATACTTACCAGGCATATTTATATATATAACTATCATATGTCCTTTCTAAACAACGTTTTTACGAGTATAGTCCTCTGTCTGCTCTCCTCCTATAGCTTCGCCCAAACCATAATTCGCACCGACGCTTCCCCACAGATTCACCGGAGTGGTATTGCCTCTACATTTGAATTGAATGAAAACACACCCATATTCGATAAGGCTACCGATAAGCGCATTCCGTATCGGGAATACACTCAACTCCTAAAAGAGAACCCAAACGGGTATCATCTGGAGCCGGTGTATGACGAGTCACGGGAAAGCAACAACCTTTAAGCTTCGTCCGACAACGCCGGAAGAACGAGAAACCCGGATATTTAGAAGTCTCGGAGCCAACGAGAAACCTCAGGTTGGAGCAGAGATTCCATTGTTTATCATGCAGGGTATCGACGGTAAAACGTACCGGTCTACCGACCTGAAAGGGAATGTAGTGGTACTCAGTTTCTGGATAAGTCTGAACAAGCCGTTTTGGGGTGAGAAACAGGCGACTGGCCTATCCCAAGTGCTTCAGCCGTTCCAGACCGAAACCGGTCTGATATCGCTGGGTGTTCTAAACAATACGGAGCAGGAGGTCAAGACGTTTCTGGTCAGTAATACGGTTCCATTTGTTCCCGTTCCGGAATCGTACGGCTTTCACAAAAAATATCAGGTCACTCGCAGTCCATCTTTTTTAGTGATCGATCGGACGGGTAAAATAGCCGCTTTTATTGAAGGAGGAGAGTACGAAGCGTTAAAAGCTTCCCTCAGACAGGTAACGAAATAAACTCAGTCACCGCCAGTCCCAAACAATGACACACCACCGGTCGGTTTCATCTTCGTACTCAGCAATGGATGTAAAACCGACCCGCTGGTGTGCCCGTAGGGAGCGGGTATTGCGGGTGGCTACTTCCGTTACACACAGGTCAAAGTCGGCCGATAAGCGATCACGATGGTATTGATACAACCCATCGAAGACGCCTTGTCCACGGTACTTTTCCACTACGCAGATTTGGCCCATCACATAATACGAATAGCTGCCCACCAGTTGTCCGTCGTACTCCAGTGTATCCAGCAGGTCGAACATAGGTTGCAGCACGGGTATGAAAGAACGAAAGGAAGTTGGCATCACCAGGGCATAGCCCGCCAGTTGGTCGCCATCTTTAGCGATGATCTGCGGGGCGGCTGCATTCATCTGCTGCAATAAGGGCAGGGTGTGTACGACCGTAACAAAGCCCTGCTCCTGCTGCTGTTCGGGGGTAATTATTTTGGCGAGATTCTGCTGCTGGAGGGCCAGAATCTGTTGTAAATCATCGTCGGTAGCAGCGGTGGTGTAGCGAATCATTTTGGCATACAAGGCGTTGATTAGGTGAATATCGGATAACTTTTGATTTGCCGGAAGACTCGTGAGGACTTGCTGTCGTTACGTTTCTCCGCAGCAACCTATTATCTTTGCCCTATGCAACGCGTTTACCTTGATAATGCAGCCACCACCCGGCTCGACCCGGATGTGCTGGAGGCCATGCTCCCCTGGATGACCGAGAACTTCGGCAATCCTTCTTCCATTCATGGCCATGGCCGCATCGTCCGGTCGGCGATTGAAAAAGCCCGCAAAACAGTGGCGACGTTACTGAATACGTCTCCCTCCGAACTATTTTTTACCTCCGGCGGCACCGAAGCTGATAATACCGCCATCCGCTCGGCCATTGAAACCTACGGCCTGACGCACGCCATTACCTCGCCCATCGAACACCATGCCGTGCTGCACACGCTGGAGCATATGGCACAGCAGGGTACCATTCAACTAAGCCTGGTCCGCATCGACGAGAAAGGTGACATCGACCTGACTCATCTGGAAACGTTGCTGCACAATAATCCGCGTTCACTGGTATCGCTCATGCACGGCAACAACGAAATCGGTAACCTCCTCGACCTGAATGCCGTAGGTACCTTGTGTAAGCAGTACGATGCTATTTTCCATTGTGATACCGTGCAAACGATGGGGCACTTTCGGCATAACCTACAGCAGTTAAAAACCGATTTCATCGTCGGTGCCGCGCATAAATTTCACGGGCCGAAGGGAGTAGGGTTCCTCTACGTCAACGCCAACAATCGCATTCACCCGTTCATTTATGGGGGTGCCCAGGAGCGAAACATGCGAGGTGGCACCGAAAACGTTTACGGTATTGTCGGATTGGCGAAAGCGCTGGAGATCGCCTACCGCGACATGGACGAACACCGGCGGCATATCGAAGGCCTGAAACAGCGCATGATTGACCGCCTGCGCGAAAAGATTGACGATGTCCGCTTCAACGGCAACTCCGCCGACCTGTCGAATAGCCTGTATACCGTGCTGAGCGTGAGCCTGCCAGCCTCCGACATCAGCGACATGCTGTTGTTCAACCTCGACATTGCCGGTATCTCAGCCTCCGGCGGCAGTGCCTGCTCCAGTGGCACCAACGTAG
This sequence comes from Nibrella saemangeumensis, assembly GCF_039541915.1. NCBI lineage: Bacteria > Pseudomonadati > Bacteroidota > Cytophagia > Cytophagales > Spirosomataceae > Nibrella > Nibrella saemangeumensis. Next base: position 39,334 of record NZ_BAABHD010000001.1, on the reverse strand, counting down.
GGTCACATGTACTCTCGGCTTTACCCGGCATCGACCCGGATCGGGGCAACATCCGCTTCTCCTTCGGCAAATACAATACGGCCGACGAGGTTGACTTTGCTGTGGATACGCTGGCGGGGGTTTACCAGAAAGAAGCGAAGCTGGCTTGATTTACGAACCCCCGTCCCAGTGGTTCGTACAAACGCCTACGTATCCAGCATCCGTATCCGCTGAATGTGCCGACCGCCCTCAAACGGTGTATCCAGCCATGTTTTTATGATCTCCAGGGCTGTTTCCTCAGACACCATACGCTGGCCGAGGGAAATAACGTTGGCATCGTTGTGCTCCCTGGCCAGGCGGGCCGATTCTATATTCCAGCATACGGCGCAGCGAACGCCTTTTACCCGATTGGCGGTCATGGCCTCTCCATTTCCGGAACCACCAAGTACTACGCCCCGCTCGGCTCCTCCACGGGCCACGGCTTCGGCTACCGGGCGGATGAAGGCGGGGTAGTCGACGGGCTCTTCCGAAAAGGTACCGTAATCGGTGACATCATGGCCTAAGCCAATCAGGAATTGCTTAATTTTCTCTTTGTATGGGTATCCGGCGTGGTCGGAGCCGATGGCGATTTTCATAAGCGTTGGTCGTTAGTGTGTGAACGGGTAGGATGTGGTGCGCCAAAAGTAGGCTATTCCCTCAGTAAACAGAAGTCGTAGCCTCAATGACTTGCACCAGACGAAGGGTGTCGGTATATTTCGGGGCCCTAGGGCACCAACACCAGACTTCTCTGCCATGGCCTCATCAACCAAACCAATCCCACCCACCATTTTGTTTATCTTCGGCGGCAGTGGCGACCTCAACTTCCGGAAACTGAGCCCGGCCCTTTACAATCTGTACCTCGATAACTACCTGCCCGAACGCTTTGCCATTGTGGGCATCGGTCGCAGCGAGTATTCCGACGTAACCTACCGGAAGCGGCTGCTGGAGGGTATTCAACAGTTTTCGCGACGTAAGGACCAGGCCAACGGCGATTGGGATCAGTTCGCCAACAGTGTTTTTTACCTGCAAATGGACGCCGGTGATGAGGCCTCCTACCAGAAGATCCCCGATTACGTTCAGCAGAAAGAAGCGGAATGGAGCCACAAGGTTAATGTCATTTTCTACCTGGCGGTAGCGCCACAGCTATTCGCCGATATTGCTACCAAACTGGGTACGTTACCCATGTGCGCCAATCGGCCGTGCGTACGCATTGTCATCGAAAAGCCTTTTGGGCATGATCTGACGAGTGCACAGGAACTGAATCAACTCCTTACCAAACTCTTTACAGAGGAGCAGATTTACCGCATCGACCACTACCTGGGCAAAGAAACGGTGCAGAACATTCTGGCGCTGCGTTTCGCTAATGCGCTGTTTGAACCGCTTTGGAATCGGAATTATATTGAATATGTTCAGATTACAGCTGCCGAGACGGTGGGGGTAGAAGGCCGGGGCGGCTACTACGAAAAAGCCGGGGCCCTGCGTGATATGGTGCAGAACCATATTCTGCAACTGCTCTGTATGGTGGCCATGGAAGCCCCTGTCTCGTTCGACGCCAACGAGATCCGCAACAAAAAGGTCGATGTACTCAAAGCCATCCGCCGGATACCGCCCGATGAGGTGCGTGATTATGCCGTTCGGGGTCAATACGGCGCAGGTTGGATGAAAGGCAAAGAGGTAAACGGTTATCGGCAGGAAGAAGGTGTAAAACCTAATTCACCGACAGATACCTTCGCGGCCGTGAAACTGTTTATTGACAACTGGCGCTGGCAGCATGTACCGTTCTATGTTCGCTCCGGCAAGTACCTGCACGAAAAAACCACGGTTATTACCATTCAGTTTAAACCGGCCCCCCATTATGCCTTCCCGGCAGAGGCCGCCGAAACCTGGCGACCCAACCGCCTGATTATTAGTATTCAACCAGAGATGGACATTCGGCTGCGGTTCCAGGCTAAGCGACCGGGACAATCGATGACGCTCAACCCGGTCGATATGGTCTTCAGCTACAAGGATGCCTACGACGGACAGGAGCCGGAAGCCTACGAAACGCTGCTGCTGGATGTGATGGCCGGTAACGCCACCCTGTTCATGCGCGCCGACCAGGTTGAAGCGGCCTGGGAGGTAATCATGCCTATTCTGGAAGCATGGGAGAAGCGCCCGCCCATCGACTTTCCCAACTACGCCCCCGACTCCTGGGGTCCCGAAGATGCCGAAGCCCTCATTGCTCAGGACGGCCATCATTGGGTAACGCTGCCGAAATAAACACCCCCAACCCAGGGGGTTGGGGTAAAACATACCACATGAAACTCCAAACCTACAAAGACCCCACCGAACTCAGCCGCGCCGTTGCCGACTGGTTAGTCAGCTATATTGGGGAGGTGCTTGAGCGCCAGAACCGTTTCACCATCGCCTTATCTGGTGGTAGCACTCCCCAGAAGCTGTTTGAACTGCTGGCCACACCGCCATATCGGGAAACTATTGCCTGGGACCGCCTGCATATCTTCTGGGGCGATGAGCGCTATGTACCGTTTACTGATGAGCGCAACAACGCCCGCATGGCCTCCGAAGCCCTGCTGAATCATGTACCCATCCCGAAATCAAAAATCCACCACTGGCAGACGGATCTACAGCCGGAAGCGGCTGCTGCCGCCTACGGCCAACTGCTTCACCACTATTTCGACAAGCAAACCAGTACGTTTGATCTCGTCCTGCTCGGCATGGGGGATGATGGGCATACCCTCTCCCTGTTTCCAGGTACTGAGGTAGTGTTTGAAGACCAGGCCTGGACATCTGCTTATCACCTGAACGCACAGGATATGTATCGGCTGACGCTCACCGCTCCGGTAGTCAACCAGTCCGCCTGTGTAGCCTTTTTAGTGACGGGGCAGGGTAAAGCAACCGTGCTAAAAGAAGTTCTCCACGGTACGTATCAACCCGCCGTTTACCCTTCTCAGCGTATTCAGCCCGCCAACGGTGAGCTGATTTGGTTTGTGGATGAAGCAGCTGCGGGGCGTTTGTAGCAGGCAGTTCTCAGTAGGCAGTTAGCCGAAAATAGAACTGGCAGATTGCTTACCGTGTCTGCCTGCCGCCCACTGAGAACTGCTCACTGCAATCTGCCAACTGCATACTGCCTGCTAAAGAATTTACCTCTTCTCAAAACCCGCTGCACACCCGGATAGTTAAGGGGTAGGACTTAGATGAGAAGATATGCAGCGACCCCCTTTGTGCCTGATTACCGGCGCTAACTCCGGCCTTGGAAAAGTGACAGCCATTGAATTAGCCCGGAAAGGATTTGATATTATTATGCTCTGCCGGGACGAGATAAAAGCCCATCGTGTTCAGCAGGAAGTGCAGGCAGCCAGCAAAACCCGCAATGTATACCTGGTTCAGTGCGACCTCGGTGATATGCAGTCGGTCAGGCAAGCGGCCGGTGAGATAAACCGGCGCTTCGATCACCTTGATGTGCTGATTAACAATGCCGGCCGGGTTGTCAACGATTTGCAGTACTCACCCGGCGGTATTGAACTGACCTTTGCGACCAACTACCTCAGCCATTTCCTGCTGACGCATCTGCTGCTGGATTTGCTGAAGAAAAGCGAGGAAGGGCGAATCATCAATGTAGCCTCGGAACTGCACTACGCGGCTCCGTTTGACCTGGACAACATCGTTAAGCGTGACAAAAGCGACTACAGTGCCATTGGTGCCTACAGCGACTCCAAACTGGCAAAGCTTCTGTTCAATTTCGAGCTGGCCGACCGGCTGATGGACTACGGTATTACCGTCAACGCGCTACACCCCTGGCTGGTCGACAGCAATTTTGCCGAGGACGGCGACGCCAAAGGGCTGCTGCACCTGGCTTTTTCGGTGGCTAAGTTATTTGCGCCAGAACCTGAAACCATGGCGAAGACTCATATATTCCTGGCCTCTTCACCGGAGGTGCATTACGTAACCGGGCTATATTTTGCCCGCTGTAAGCCACTGGAGCCCAGCGACAAAGCCTTGAACCGGGAACTGGGCCAACAGCTTTGGCAGTTGAGCGAACAACTCACCGGCATTGAACAGCCAATCCCGCAGGCTCAGATAGTTTGATCGTTTGGCTGCCTGCCGGTTTCATAAACGGAAAACACCTATATTTCCTAAACTTAGCTTCTGCGATTTACCCAATTACACTATATGAATTCACGTCTCTGCCTGATTACCGGTGCTAATTCCGGTATCGGAAAGGTTACGGCTATGGAATTGGCCAAAAAGGGGTTTGACATCCTTATGCTTTGCCGGAATCTCGACACCTCCCGGCCTGTCCGGAAAGAAATAAAAGCGGTAAGTAAAACCGGCCGGGTGGATCTGATCTGGTGCGATCTGGCCAGTCAGCAATCCGTGATACAGGCCGCACGCGAAGTAGCGGACCGCTACGACAAACTTGATGTGCTGGTAAACAATGCCGGGTTGCTCATCGACAAAGAGCAATACTCACCCGAGGGTATCGAACTGACCTTCGCCATCAACCATTTAGGGCCGTTCCTGCTGACCAATATGCTATTGGATATGCTGAAGAAAGGTACCAATCCACGCATCGTTACGGTATCCTCAGAGGCCCACCGCTGGAGCAAAGCCTTTAAGCTTGACCAGTTGGCTAAGCCAAAATCATTCTCGGGCATGGGGGCTTACGGAGCCTCCAAACTTTGTAACATCCTGTTTGCCAAAGAACTCGCCGACCGGATCATGGATTTTGGCATTACGTCCAACAGTCTGCATCCGGGAGCCATTAACTCCAACTTTGCGAATGGTGCCACCAGTCTGACCGGGCTGATGTTCAAACTGATGAAGCCCTTCTTTATTTCACCGGAGAAAGGGGCCGAAACCAGCATTTACCTGGCTGGATCGCCTGAAGTGGCCAATGTAACAGGATTGTATTTTGATAAGTGTAAGCCCAAAACGCCGAGTCAGGAAGCCCGCAGCGACTTCTATGCGAAGGAACTCTGGAAACTGAGCGAGCAACTAACGCATTTGAATCCCCGATCTATCGCGGCCTGATGCGGCTTGTTTAAGCTCTCATTAGCTATTATGCCAGCGCCTGGGTCAGATCGGCAATCAGGTCGTCGGGGTGCTCAAGGCCGATGGAAATGCGGAGCAGGTTCTGTGGTGTGACGGTGTTGGGGCCTTCTACAGATGCCCGGTGCTCAATCAGTGTCTCCACCCCGCCCAGGCTGGTGGCTCTGGTAATTACCTGTAGCCTGCCTGCCAGTTGGGTCGCTTCTTCGGCTCCGCCTTTCACCTGAATAGATAGCATGGCACCCGGCAAAGTCATCTGCTCCTTAGCAATGGCGTAGCTTTGATGGCTCTCCAGACCCGGATAATGTACCTGTTCAATGGCCGGGTGTCCTGCCAGGAATTCGGCCACCTGCTGCGCCGTTTCCGACTGCGCCCGTACCCGGGTGGTCATGGTTTTGATACCCCGCACCACCATCCAGCAGTCGAACGGCGACGGTACCGCTCCGCCGATGGATTGCAGCCGCCGGGCGCGCTGGTACATTTCGTCTTCTTTTTTAAAGATCAGCGCGCCACTGAGCACATCGCTATGGCCGCCGAAGTATTTGGTGGTGGAGTGCATCACTACATCGCAACCCAGGTCGAGGGGCCGTTGCAGCACGGGCGTTGCCCACGTATTGTCGCAAATGCAAATAGCCCCGGCCTCATGGGCTATACTGGCTACCGTTCGAATATCCGTTATTTTGAGTAGTGGGTTTGAGGGTGTCTCGATCCAGACCAAGCGGGTATTTTCGTGAATGGATGCCCGTAGTGCGTCCAGGTCGTTCATATCGACGCGGGTGTAGGTGAGCCCCCAGGGGTGAAACAATTCTTCCAGCAGCGCTGGTGTGCCATAGTAGGAATCCTGCGTCACCACTACATGATCGCCGGGGCGCAGGGTTTGGAATACCGTCATGGTAGCTGCCTGACCAGAGCTGAACGCAATAGCCTGCACCCCACCTTCCATCGCAGCAATACTTTTTTCCAGCGCGTCTCGATTAGGATTATTATTACGGGCGTATAGGTATCCGTGGGCAAAGGAGCCGTCGGCCTCTCGCTCAAAAGTGGTAGTTAGGTAAAGCGGTGGCGTAACTGCCCCGGCGTTCAGGTCAGCCATGCGGCTGCTGTGGATAGCAAGCGTTTCGGGTTTCATGCCCCTAAGCTAAGTATAGATACCGCTTCCCGAAAAAACTTGGCCGAATAGTTCGCAAAAAACCAGCTACTTTCTACATTTAACCCAATCCGTATGCAGACATACCAATTACTATGGCTTCTTACCAATCGTTAACGCTTGAGTTAGCCGAGGGTGTTCTCACCCTAACCCTGCTAGGTCCGGGCAAAGGCAACGCCATGGGCCCGGAGTTCTGGGACGAATTACCCCGTGCAGTAGACGAAATAAACACGATGACCGACGCCCGTTGCATCCTGTTGCGGGGTAGCGGCAAGCACTTCAGCTATGGGCTCGACCTCAACACCATGATGCCCCGGCTAAAAACCATGCTGAGTGGATCTATGACAGCCGATAACCGCCTGGAATTGATGACTATGATCCGGCAGATGCAGTCTGGCTTTCAGAAGCTGTACGAGTCGCCCAGGCCGGTGATTGCCGCCATTCACGGCTGGTGCATTGGAGGTGGGCTGAACCTGATCTCGGCGGCCGACATCCGGCTCTGCTCCTCGGAGGCTACTTTCAGCCTTCGCGAGGCAAAACTGGGTATTATCCCGGATCTCGGAGGGTTGCAATGGTTGCCAAGGATTATTGGTGAAGGCTACACGCGGGAGTTAGCCTTTACGGCCAACGATTTTGATGCCGCCTTTGCCGAGAAAATCAGGCTGGTGAATCATATCTATGCCTCTCCCCATGAACTCTTTGACAAAGCTACCGAGATGGCCCGCCAGATTGCCGGCCTGCCGCAAACAACGGTGCAGGGCATAAAAAAAGTTTTAAACTACGGCGCCGGTAAATCCATTGAAGACGGCCTTCAGTACGTAGCCGTCTGGAACTCCTCGCAGCTTCAGTTTCAGGACTCCACCGAAACCATGGATGAGACGCTGGAGAAACGCAAAGCCGAATTCAACAAGAAGATCAGCAGAGGCTATTGATCGATCCCCTATAGATGCCTGCCGGAAACCAAAAGAGCCGTACGCCAGTCTGGCGTACGGCTCTTGAACAGGTGTTCGCGCTTAATTCACGCCACCAGTGTGGTGGGCAAAGTTCATTAAAGAGATGATGTAATCTTTGCTTTGGCTGTCGTACCGAATGGAATACTGAGTCGGGTATTCACCGGTTTGGGGGAAAGCAGCCGGCTGTTTGATATCGAAATTTCCTTTAGCACCATTCAGCAGATAGTCGAGGGTAATCATTGGTTCAATGAAGATGACTTCACTATTGTAACTACCATAAATCATCGTGCGCGTAAAGCCACCTGGCTGTTGAAACTCCGGCGAAGTCGGGTCAACCCAGTGCGTACCCATCGCCGGTACTCGTCCGGGTGTCTGTATATACCCCGCAGGCAGGTACTGAGGGGCCGGAGGATTAGGGTCCATCATGTCGCCCGGCAGGCCCGGTATAGCTTCGCGATCCTGACTGGGGATCATGTAAAAATGAAAGTCGAAGTGTGGCACTCCATAAAGAAATTCAGGCTCATGACCGTCTGGGTTCCAGTCCATTAGGACATGCTGGAATGGAGCAATGTTGAATTGTTTAGGGAACTGTAATACTTTCATGTACATTTCTCCCTTGTCTTTCAACAGCGCGATCAGCACTTTCTCGGATATTGCGATGCCAACCTCCGATAATTGGCCTGCTTTGGTGGCACTGACAAACGTACGTGCCACGCCACCGCCCAGCGGTACCGCCGGGCCGTAATGCGTCACCACTTTGTCGGCTCCAGCGCGGGCGTTTTGATTGCCGGAAGCGGGGGAAGCCGGGTTAAGGCCCGATTCTTTAGAGTCGCAACTGGTTAAGAGAAGAAAGGCAAAAGCGGACGTTGCCAGGCTTACCAGCCTGAACGGCCTGATTATGTTTCTCATACTTTACGTTTGGTTTTGGTTTAAAAAAAGGTTATTAACTAGCCAAATATCAACGAAAAATTGATAAATAATCAATAAAACAGCCTATTTGAACCGGCACTGAGTAGTGTATACGCGCCCAGATGCTCAAAAAGCACTTTCTTTTTAGGGAACGGTCATTACTACGTAGTTACCACCAAGTAATTTACGTAGATAGGTAGATAGTGCCTATACGAACTTACTCTGTGTAGCCGTTAAAAACTCTTTCGCGCTACCTCAGGTAGTCCACCTACTAATAAATGATGTATTCAGCACGGAGTTCAGAACAGTTCAGATTTTGGCTATATTACCCGCTTTACTTATATCAATAATCAGCAGACCATGAACCAGGGCATGCTCCGTGAGGGAGCCTTACAGGGAAAGACCATTATTGTTACCGGCGGAGGCACGGGCCTCGGCAAGTCTATGAGCCGGTATTTTCTGCAACTCGGTGCCAACGTTACCATTTGCAGCCGTCGGCAGAATGTGCTGGACGAAGCCGCGAAGGAGTTGATGGACGAGACCGGACGGTCCGACGGTTCGGGTCAGGTGCTGGCACTGGCCTGCGATGTGCGTAACCCGCAGGAGATCGAAAACGTCATTGCCGAAACCGTCAACCGCTTTGGCCGCATTGACGGCCTGCTGAATAACTCGGCCGGTAACTTCATCAGCCCTACCGAACGGCTATCGTACAAAGCCTTTGATGTGATTGTCGATATTGTGCTGCGGGGCACCTACTACTTTACGCTGGCCGTGGGCAAACACTGGATTGAGAACCAGATTAAGGGCACGGTCCTGAACATCTCCACCACCTACGCTCAAACCGGTTCAGGCTATGTGGTCCCCTCGGCCGTAGCCAAGGGCGGAGCGCTGATTATGACCAAATCGCTGGCGGCCGAATGGGGTAAATACGGCATCCGGCTCAACGCCATTGCACCCGGCCCATTTCCGACCAAAGGTGCCTGGGACCGATTGTTTCCCGAGCCACTGATGAAGCTGATGGACCCGACCAGCCGCATCCCGCTGAAGCGCGTGGGTGAGCACCAGGAACTCGCCAATCTGGCAGCCTACCTCCTATCCGACTTCTCTGGTTTCGTCACCGGCGAATGCATCACTATTGACGGTGGTGAAGTCCTGATGGCCGGTGAGTTCAATCACCTGGAACAGGTCAGCTCAGAGATGTGGGATGTGATCGAGCAAACGATTAAGCAGGCGAACCGGGCGAGTAAGTCATAGTTTTAGCGGGGCCGCTGAAACCTCTATTTCGTCGCGATATAAAAGAAGTCCAGACTGCCCGCCGGATCGTTGCTGACGAGGTAATCGGTGTAGTTGATTTCGGCCGCGATACCGTCCTGCTGGAGCAGTCGGTTGCGGTTGAAGCGGTTCATGATATCGTAAGGCACCTGCAGCATCCAGCGCGGCAGGCGGTATTGCAGGTTGAAGATGTCGAACCGGGTGATGCGCTCGACCGATTTTTTATTCTGCTCGTAGTAGGTCATTACCTTCTCGTTGCCGTGAACGCCTTTGGTCTCAACAGTTGGGAAGTACTTCTGCATTAGCCGCTTCAGCTCGTCGGCTACATATTCCCGCACGTGCCAGGGATTGCGGGTCAGGGAAAATGTGCGGTTGACGGTCGTCAGTAATAGTTTGCCGCCCGGCTTCAGTACGCGGTATGCTTCCCTGATAAACAGGTCGTCGTTCTCGATATGCTCGATTACCTGGAATGTGACAATATAATCGAAGGTATTGTCGACCAGGCCCAGCAGTGGCGGAATATTGGCCTGAATAAACGTTGACTGCGGGTACTCCTGACTTAGCGAGGCAATCAGGTCTGTATTTTTATCGATACCGGTATAGTGGTCTGCCGCCTGCGTCAGCAGTTGTAAGCCTCTCCCCCAGCCGCAGCCGATCTCCAACACATTGCCGCTCACGAGTTTGGCCGCTTCGACATAGGGGAACAACAGGCGCTGGTGAACTGGATTATCCGACGCAATCTCGGCTGAGGTAATTTCTGTGGTTTTGTACATTCGCTACGAAAATCTATCCAGAGGCTTTCCTATAATATTTCACACTGCTCTTATGGAAACCCCTCCTCCTTTGAATCAATAGGTAAAGTTAGCAATTAGCCGGCAAATAAGCGCATAGCACCATTGAGCCGCTCAAGGGTCTTTTTCAACCGCTTGTCCTTCAGATCGGCCCCAGAACGGATTCCGGTCGTATTTTTCACCAGTAAATAACACATTGCGCCTACCGTTAACTAAAGTGTTAGTTAATATTTGTTAAAAGATATCGGATTGCGTGCAACAATTTGTTAATTGCCTCATCTTTTGAAGAATTCCCAACCAACCTTCCTCTATGCGCCAACTTCTCTCTTTGTTACTGGTAATTGCCTGCCTGGGCAGTGCTTATTCCCAAACCACAGCCCGCTTTTCGGTGAAAGGCACCGTCGTTGATTCAGGCAGTACCGCGCTGGTAGGCGCTACCGTGATGCTGCTAACGCCCAAAGATTCGTCGCTGGTCAACTTCGGCCGGTCGACGGATAAAGGAACCTTCGAACTGAAGGGAAACAAGCGAATGCCTTACCTGCTGAAAATCTCTTATGTCGGGTACCTGCCTTACCAAAAAGAATTTACGCCCAGCGACGATGCCGTTACCGATCTGGGCAATATTGAACTGAAGCCAATTACCAAAGAGCTGTTTGAGGTGGTTGTGAGAACAGCCAAAGCTCCGCTGAGCATCCGGGGCGATACCATCGAGTATAACGCCAGTTCGTTTAAAGTGCCGCCCGGCTCTACGGTGGAAGAACTGCTGCGGAAGCTACCCGGTGTGCAGGTCGACCAGGAAGGAAACATTAAAGCGCAGGGAGAAGACGTAAAACGCGTAACCGTTGACGGTAAGACCTTCTTTGGCACCGACCCGAAACTGGCCACCAAGAACCTGCCCGCCGAAGCCATCTCGAAGGTACAGGTCTTCAACGACAAGACCGAAAAGGCGAAGATTACCGGCGTTGACGATGGGGTAAAAGAGAAAACGGTAAACCTTGAACTGAAAGAAAGTCATAAAAAAGGCGGTTTCGGTAAAGTTACCGCCGGGGTGGGTACCGATGCCCGGGCCCAAATCCGGGGTAACTACAACAAGTTCAATTCCAAAGAACAGTTCTCCGTCATCGGCTTTGGCAACAATACCAACCAGAGCGGCCTGTCCTGGGACGATTATCAGGACTTCCGGGGCAGCCAGTCGTTCAATTGGTCGGACCAGGGCGATTTTGGATTCAGTAACGGCGGCTATATCTTTTTTGGTGATGATAACGACAGTTTCGGGGTACCCGTCAACGGTGGAGGGCGCGATAACCGGGGTTTCTCCAAAAACTACGCGGGTGGTGCCAACTACAACTACGACACCAAGAAAACGAAGCTTAGCACCAACTACTTCTACAACCAGACGCAACAGACTCTCGACGCAGTATCGACCCGCGAGAACTTCCTGCCCAACGGCTCGCTCCGGACCGATATCGGCAGCAGCCGCATCAACTTCAACGGTATTCACCGGGGCAGCCTCCGGTTTGAGCAAAAACTCGACTCCACCAACACGCTGATTGTAATTGGCAACGGCCGGTTCAATAAAGGCGACGATAGCTTCAACAGTCTGGAGCAGTTCCGGCGCACAGGCAGTACGCTGAGCGGGCAGTCCCGGATCAATAACAGCAGCAACTACGATGCCTTTGCGCTCCAGACTACCGCCATTTTCACCCACCGGTTCCAGAAGAAAGGGCGTAATTTCTCGTTAAGTACGGCCTATAACCGCAATAACACCAATGGCGATGCAGACCAGCGCTCAGAAAATACGCTGGTTACCGACGGTACCAACCCGGTCAATCCGATTCGGACCATCAACCAGATCAACCAGACCAACAGCCTGCGCAGTGAGTTCAAGGCCAGCGCCTTGTATACGGAACCCATCTCGAAAAAAGTTTTCTGGGAGACGTTTTACAATTTCTCCTTCCGCCGGGACGAGGTTGACCGTGATGTGTTTGACCGCGTCGATCCAAACGAGGTTTTCAACGATAGCCTGAGCCGGTACTATGTCAACAACTTTACCTATAACCGCCTGGGCTCCAGCTTCCGGTACACCAACAAAGGGTTTAATTTCTCGTTTGGCGGGGCCGCGCTGAATTTCCACCAGGAGGGCCAGTTTACCCGCGATCAGTCGTCCTCAGCGGCTCCTACTACGGTAGGCCGTACCTTCTTTACGGTAGTGCCGAATGCTTCGATGAATTACGACCTGAAAAACAACCGGTACCTGCGGGCCAACTACAGCGTCAACATCCGCCAGCCGTCGACCCGTGACCTGCAGCCGGTGGTCGACAACAGCAATCCCCGGTACATTCAGGAAGGTAATCCCAATCTGCTGCCGCAGCTTACGCACAGCCTAAGCGGTGGCTACAACATGTTTAATCCGGCTACGTTTACCAACGTGTTTATCAACGTCAACTACAATTACAACATCAACCAGATTGTATACAATCAAACGGTCGATTCATTGCTGATTACCCGCACCCGGCCGATCAACATCGACGGTGGCCAATCCGTTGGGTCGTATGTCAGTTTCGGGTTCCCGCTGAAAAAGACAAAGAGTAACCTGAACGTCTGGTCGAACGTCAACTTTGGCAATAATCCAATCTATATCAACAACGTTCTTAACAAGACACGGTCGAATAACTATAACCTGGGTCTGCGTCTGGATTATACGCCAAGTGAGAAATTCACCCTATATACCAATGGTAACTGGAGCGTCACCAACACCAGTTACTCCATCAGTTCATTACAGAACCAGCGGATATACAGCTACAATTACAATGCCGATATGAACGTCCTGTTTCCGGCGGGTATTTACTTCAACGGCAATTTTAACTACCGGATTTACCAGAACAAGCGGTTTGGGTTTGACCAGAAAGTACCCATCCTGAACCTGTCGGTATACAAGGTTATTTTCAAGAATAAGCGGGGTGAAATCCGGCTTACGGCCTACGATGTGTTCAAGCGTAACCTGGGTATTACCCAATCGGCCTCCCAGAATTTTATATCGCAGGAACGCGTTCAGACGTTATCCCGGTACTTTATGCTCAACTTCACCTACAACATGCGCGGGGTGAAAGCCACCACCCGCCGGCAGGGAGGGATGATTATTTTCTAAGACCAAACGATGCTTAAATAATATGAAGAAATTCGTTTTTTTGCTGGCGGTGCTCTCCTGCCACCTCACCGCTCAGGCTCAGGAAGCGGGTGTTGTCACGTACGAACGGTCGCAGAGCTGGGTTAAGATTTTTTCACGGATGACATTTCTGAGTCAGGAGGAAAAAGACCGGATGAAGCTCACCTGGGGAAGCCGCGAAGACTGGAAAGTAAAGATGAAACTCTACTTCAGCCCGGAGCAAAGCCTGTATACCTACGAAAGCGATCAGGCTACATCCGATGACGGCCGCTACTCTTGGCGCCAGGATGAATTTGTCATCCAGCGAAATTTTGACAAGGAAAAGAAGCTTGAAATCATGGAAATGCTTGGCCGGACGTACGTTATTGACGATTCGCTGCGTACCCCCCGGTGGAAAGTCACCAACAAGATCAAAGAAGTAGCGGGCCACATCTGCATGAGCGCCGAAACGACAGACTCGCTGAAGAACCAGAAAATTACCGCCTGGTTTGCGCAGGATATTCCGGTGCAGGCGGGTCCGGAGCAGTATTTTGGCTTACCCGGATTAATCCTGGAACTGGACATCAACGACGGGGACGCCCTGATTACGGCAACCAAAGTCGAGTTTAAACCCATAGACAAGGAGATGCCAAAGCCGAAAGCCAAGGGTAAAAAGATCAGCGATAAGGAATACAAAAAGCTGATTGCCGACCACATCGCCGACAGTATAAAAGCCCAGCGAAATCCGTATTGGGCGATTCGGTACTAAATAGTTGAATGGTTGAGTGATAGAATGATGGAATGAATGCGTGCGGACCATTCAACCATTCTATCACTCAATCATTCTATCATTCAACTACTTAGTACCTGATTAATAGAAAAATAGTGTGCCGGTCAACTAATCGACCGGCTTTTTTCGTTTAATTTTGATACATACGATTGCCTGAAGACTTTTTATTCTTTATCGTCTATGCGCTTACTACCCTTATTATCTATATTTCTGATGTGTTCGGCCTGCGCATCGAATAAGAAAACGCAGCAAACGCAAACGAGCGTACCCCGCACTACGGCATCGGCCCCCATGGCGTCGGCAGCGTCTTCGGGTGAGTACACAATTACCGCTATTAAAGGTAAGTTTCTGAGCATCGACTCCACGGGAGCCCGTGTTTTCCTGAATGTGTATGGCCGTCGGCCCGGTGGGGAGCCATTGACTGTTGACGATTTAAGCTCCCACTTCCTGGTCAATTACGTCATGTACGCCGATTACAACAACCGGGATCGGCTTGGGTATGGCAATGTGCCCCTCAACGCACAATCCGTGGTGCCCGACGGCGATCATTTGACGATGATCTTCGACGTAAAAAAGCCGACAAATGCCAGCAACGCCGTATTGCTGACCGAAATTTCGGAAACCACCAGCGGCAAGAAGTCACTGAACGATATACCGATCCGGTTTAAAGCCACGAAGCTGAGCGACCGGTTTTCTTTGTATTCTCCTAACGGTCAGTTACCTCAACTGAAAAACTATGTCAATGTAAACGATACAGTAGTGATTCGGGATGTAGCTGGAACCAGCAAGCAACTTTACCTGTTCCGCTACAAGCACGACTTTGACCCGGCCCAGTCACCCATGAATACCTCGTCCCGGCCGGCTCCCAGGTCGCTGGCGGTAGATACGGCCTTGATGGTAATGACCAATCAGCCTATTCAGTTACCGGAAGAAGGGCTTTATTTCTTCGTGGAAGACACCACCGATGCTGCGGGCTTAGGCCTGGTAGCGGTCGACAAGCGGTTTCCGCGTATCACCCGGCCCGAGAAGCTCGTTAAGCCGGTGCTCTACATGAGCACCAGCCAGGAGATTACCGAGCTGAACAATGCCACCGACGCCAAAAAGGCGCTGGACCGCTATTGGTTAAGCCTGATGTCGGGCAATGAAGAGGTAGCCCGACGGGCGATCCGGGCGTATTACAACCGGGTAGAAGAAGCCAATAAGCTGTTTACCACCTACAAGGAAGGCTGGAAGACCGACAAAGGCATGATTTACATTGTTTTGGGGCCACCCGACCGTGTACAACGCAGCCGCGATCGCGAGGTGTGGGTATACACGAAAAGGGCCAACGTCTCAGAAATTAATTTTACGTTTAACAAAAGACCTAATCAATTTGTCGAGGACCACTATGAACTGGTTCGGTACGTAGAGTACCAACCCATCTGGTACCCGATTGTAGAAGCATGGAGAACCGGGGCAATTCGCGAATAAATCGTTCGGAGGGGAACCGATCCCGTCCAGTCTTTCGTCCGGAACCGGATGAGATGGTATTTGGTGTACAGTCGGTGATGGAGACCCTGAAATCGGGGCAGGAGATCGACCGGCTGCTGATGGATAAGGGGTTCAGCCACCCGGAAATCCAGCAACTGGCTTACGAGCGCCGGGTGACCATTCAGCGGGTGCCGGTAGAGAAGCTGAACCGGCTGACGCGCAAGAATCACCAGGGCGTTATTTGTTTTATCTCAGCAATCAATTACGTCAAGCTGTCCAACGTCATTGCCGATGTATACGAAAAGGGAATAACACCCTTTTTCCTCTTGCTCGACCGCATCACCGACGTGCGTAATTTTGGAGCCATTGCCCGCACGGCCGAATGCGCGGGGGTGCAAACCATTGTAATTCCCGGCCGGGGATCGGCGATGATCAACGCCGACGCGATGAAAACCTCGTCGGGTGCCTTAAACCACATCGCTGTTTGCCGGGAGTACGATCTGGTCGGTACCATCAATTACCTGAAAGATTCGGGCATACAGGTAGTGGCCTGTACCGAAAAGAGCTTCCGCGACATATATACCGCTGATCTGTCGGGGCCAATTGCCATTGTGATGGGTTCCGAGGAGGACGGTATTTCTCCCGAACTACTCAAACTGGTGGATACCCACATCCGAATTCCTATGTTCGGTGAAGTCGGTTCGCTGAACGTGTCCGTTGCAACCGGCATTGTGCTCTACGAAGTGGTACGGCAGCGGAGTGTTTAGGGCAGGCAGTGGGCAGTTCTCAGTAGGCAGAGTTAGGGGAGCAAAATAAAAGGAAAAGCGCCAAATCGACAGATAAGGCGCTTTTTGATTTGTGTATCAATTGAGCATTCTGCCTACTGCAAACTGCTCATTGCCTACTAAAATCTGCCTACTAAGACTTCTTGGCAGCTGGCTTCTTAGCCGGGGCTTTTGCCGGGCCACCTGCCAACGAGTTAATCCATCCGGCGATCTTCAGCGCGTCTTCCTTCGGCACCTGCTTCATAGGAGCCATCGGCGGATAGCCTGGCCAGTGTTCCGGCTTCGGGTTATAAATCAGGTCAACAATCTGCTGATTGGTATATTTCTTCTTCGCTACATCTTTGTAGGCAGGGCCAACCAGACGGGTATCTGCGTTGTGACAGGCCAGGCAGGTATGCTTGCTGAGCAGCGCATTAATGTCATCCGGCACTTTGGTCTGCGCCTTGGCGGAAAAAGATAGCACGGCCAGCAGAGCCGTAGCCAGAAGAGTTCCAAGCGTTTTTTTCATTAGAAAACTAAGTTAAAAGGCAATAGAGTGAAACAAAAGCGTTCAAACAGGCTGAATGAGACTAACAAAATTAAACTGAATACCTGTATCAGCCAATTTTATAACAACTTTTTGCAACATCAGCCTCCTGTTAGACAGAACAACCTGCCGGGGGTTTAATTAGGGATAAAAAAATTTCAGATTTTTTAGAGTTCTTCCTCACGTACCCTTATGTCTCCAGTCGACCGCTTCTCGGGCCATGCCGATTTATACCAGCAATACCGGATCGATTATCCGGCTGAGTTGTACAACTACCTGTTGTCGTTTGTCACAAACCGCCAGCGGGCCTGGGACTGCGCAACGGGTAACGGCCAGGTGGCGGTTATACTGGCTGATTATTTTGCTGAGGTAGAAGCCACAGATATTAGTCAGGCGCAACTAAGCAAAGCCGTTCAGCGCCCTAACATCCGCTACCAGGTAACGCCGGCCGAGCATACCCCGTTTCCTGACCAGCACTTCGACCTGATTACGGTTGCGCAGGCGCTACACTGGTTCGATGTCGAAGCGTTTCACCAGGAGGTCATACGAGTAGCCAAACCGGGAGCTATCGTTGCCGAATGGATGTACGGCGTTGCCTTAGTGGATGCTAGCCTTGACGCCCTGATTCAGGATTTTTACCGCAACCGGGTTGGCCCTTACTGGGACCCGCAGCGACGCCACATCGACGAAAACTACGTAAACCTGCCTTTCCCGTTTGCCGACGTCCAGCAGCGCCAGTTCACCATTCACCGCCACTGGACCGCCGAACGTTTCCTGAACTACCTCCGCACCTGGTCCGCCGTGCAGAACTACATCCGCCAGCACCAAAACGACCCGGTGAAGTATCTGGCCGAAGAGCTTTCAGGAGTATGGGGAGAAGAGGAGAAAGATGTGAAGTTTCCGGTAGTGTTGCGGGTGGGGCGGCTGTAATGTACATTACACCTCCCACACCACCCGCACAACCTTTCCCTTAACGCCAATTGACTGAAAGTACTGTAGCCAGTGCAATTGCTGGGCCCCCAGGTGGTCGGTTGGAGATTTAACTTCAACGAATTCGTACTGGCCGTCTTCCTGCCAGATCAGCAGATCCGGAAAACCACGGGTATTCTCGCGGAGACTGCGGGCCATTTCCAGTAGAATTAGCCTCAACTGCGCCGGTTCGAGCAGGGCGACAAGCCGGTGGACGAGTGAAAGGAGTTCTTCGTTCCAGTCGACCAATACGTTGGTGATGCCGTGCTTCTCGTTGTATATCCGCTCGGTGTGTATGCGCCAATCGTCGGCAGTAGCCAGTTCGCTGAGTCGCTTTTTAATCAGGTCCTCCCGCTTCATGTAGAAGTCGGGCAGGTAGAAGTCCGAAGGCGTGCGCTGCAACGGGTGATGGATGGCCTGCACGTTGGCATCGTAAATAATATCCCAGAACACCAGTCCAAAGAGGCCCCGCCAGGGATAATTTTCCGTAAAGGCAGCATCGTACCCTTCTTCCAGGTAATAGGCCATCACGCCGGCTTCGACATGGTGGCGGTAAGCCGCCGGTATTGACACACTCTCGGCATCGGACAGAAACCGGGTAGTCGATTTTTTGCTGCGCTTCTTCTCCCCCGCACTCAGCATCTTTTCGCGGAAGTCATTGGCGAAGAACTTCTCCTCCGCATTCTGCGGGGTGACAGCAATTTCGTCGCAAAGCGCCAGCGCTTCGTCAATCATGCCGTAGCGAAACAGAAGGCGCACGCGCCGTTCGCGGGCCGGTACCCGGTCCGACAGTTCGTAAACCGCCAAGGCCTGCTCCGGCAGCTTCTGCTTTTCCAGAAAGGCGCCTACCCGGACGACCAGCTTTTGGTAACCGGGAATGGCAATCTCCGTCAGTTCCGGGCGGGTTTCGTTCCAGTTCAGAAACCAGTTGTAAATATCCTCCGCCGGCGTTTCGGCATCTTTCAGCTCTCGAAACTCTTCGTTGGTGAGCGAGATCAAGAGTTTATCCTCTACCTCCTTACGGGTACGGAAACGAGCCGTCAGTTTTGACTCATCGTAGCGCTCGAAATTCACCATCCCCAAATCCCGAATCACAAACTCCGACATATCCGACGAACGGTTGCCGAAGAACAGGTACTTCAGCATCATCACCTCGGCCTCAAAATTCATCCGCACCACCGTCTCACGGGTAGTCAGGCTGGTGACAACCTCACCAAAATCCAGCTCGTGCAGGGCGTAGCGTACCACATCCTCTTTTTTCTGCTTGGCAAGGGGTTTCAGTTCCTCCGGCTCAAGGGGCAGCAGTTCCAGCAGTTCGGGTTTGGTAAATGTATTGAGGACTTCGGCACCCATAATCTCGTGGTGCGCCGAGAGCCGCTCTACAAAGCCGCTCAACAGCAGTTCACCTAACGCAGCCGGTAATTCCTCTATTTCCTTATAGCTTAGTTTATTAACCCGAAAGAAGGTCCCTTTTCGATTGCTGAACCGCACAAACAGACATTGAGCATCTTCGGTCAGCGCGTCGAAGCGCCGGACGAAATCCCACTCCGCTTCGTTCATCAGGCTGCCGTAAAGCCGCTGTACAAAGTCGAGCAGATACCGAAAATTTCCGAGATAATATTTAGAGGGTAATTCTATTTTCTGACGCCCAACCATAAACCTATTGCGTTCTACAGCGTTCCTTATAGGAATATAACAAAAATATGACGGTATATGTCCCCAAGGGAAACCTCAATTAGCAGGACGTATATTGATGTTCGGAAGACGGCCGGTTGTTCGTCCAACCGTTTTTGACAAAGCAGCATGAGTCCCAAAACCATACTCGATGAACTGGGTCAGCGAGGGCTACTCACGAGAGAGCAACAAACCGCTATTGCCGATATAGAGGATGAACGGCCGTTCTCGGTGCATTTTGAGTTACGGTCTATTTTATACGTGGGGATCCTCCTCTTTGCAATGGGTTTCGGTCTGCTGATTTACGACAACATCGACCGCATCAGCCACAGCGCCGTTGTGATTACCATGAGCGTGCTGTGTGCGCTCTGCTTCGCCTTTGCCTGGTATTACCGGCCGCCGATGAGCAACCGGCACGTCAAAAGCCAGTCACCCTTCGGGGACTACGCCCTCATTCTGGGCTGTCTGCTGTTTCTGACGCTGGAAGGCTACCTGCAATACCAGTACAACCTGTTTGGCGAGCGCTACGGGCTGGTTACCATCATCCCGGCGGTGCTGTTCCTGATCCTGGCCTACCGATTCGACCACCGGGGGGTGCTGAGCATGGCGCTGGTTGCCCTGATTTCCTGGATTGGGGTCACCATCCGGCCGCTGAATCTTTATTTCAAAGGCAACTTCTTCGACCTGAAGATTACCTTCTCGGCCATTATTCTCAGCCTGGTGCTGATCGGGGCCGGCATGTTTCTCGAACGGCAGCTCATTAAGCGGCATTTTACTTTTACGTACCTGACCATTGCCGGTAACCTGTTGCTGTTAGCCCTGGTAGCAGGGGTATTTAACTTCGACGACCTGCGAATAATGTTTGCGCTGGGGCTGGCAGCCGCCTGTTTTCTGTTCGATCGCTATGCCCGGTACAATTATGCCCGTCGGGGCCGCTCACGTCGGGAGAAAGCGTTTCTATACGCCTTGATGAGCTCGATATACGGTTATATCGGATTCACCTATCTCCTGTTTCATTATATGGAACCAAACAACTACGTAGGCACCCTGTATTTTTTGCTAACGGGTATCGGGTTGGTGATGTATCTGCTCCATTACCGAAGAACCCTGGTAACAACATGAAAGCATACAACGAAGAATGGATCTATAACCGCGAGATTATCAACCAGGCCCAGCGCTGGCACCGGGAGGGACTGGTAAATGATTCCCAATTGGCGGTTATTAAAGAGACATACCCGGTCAAGTTTAGGGATACCAGTGCTTTTGTGGAGATTGGGTTGTTTCTCTTCTCCATTGTAGCGGCCAGTGGCGGGTATGCCCTGTTAGGGCTCATTCTGTCGGATGTACTCCAGGAATCGTTCGCTACCGGATTATTTAATATTCTGCTGGGGATTGGCATCGGCTTTTTTGTGGAGTTCCTGATTCGTAAGCAGGGTATGTTCCGCAACGGGGTCGATAATGCCTTGATCGCCTTCATGACGGCCCTGCTGGTTATTGGCCTGAATGTCTGGCTACCGGATGAAACGCCGGTATGGTCACGCTGCCTGGTGTCACTGCCGGTGCTGTTTGCGGTGGTCTGGTATTATGGCGACCTGATTGTGATGTTTGGTTTAATTAGTGCCGTATATACGCTGGTGTTCGACCTGCTCAACGATACCGCTTCAGCAGACCTCCTTATCCCATTAGTCATGATGGCGCTCTCGGCAGGGCTATACTGGCTGGCGTTGCGACTGGACCTTTCGTTGCGGTCAAAGAAAAATGTCTACTGGTCCGATGCCCTGAATCTGGCGCAGTGGATGACGCTCAGTCTGTTGCTGATCAACGGCAATTATTTCTTTGTGCGGGAGGTATTGTCGTTTTTGCTCAAACCCGACCTAAACCTGCGGGGCGCGTTTAGCGGTGCGTCCGAGATTGCACTGTCGTGGCTTTTCTGGCTGTTTACGTTTGGGATTCCGTTGCTGTACGGGTTTATCGGCACCACGCGCAAAAACCGGATGTTTCTGATCTTAGCCTGTCTGGGCACAGCGGGCGCGATCGCTACCGCCCGCAACTATATCGGCGTACTGCCCTGGTCGGTTCACCTGACCGTAAGCGGATTAATTCTGGTGTTGATAAGCATACCGCTCATCCGGTACCTGCGGGAGCCCCGCTACGGCTTCACCGATGTCCCTGACGAAGACTCCCCCAAAGAGTTTTTCCTGGATGCCGAAACGGTCGGCGCTATTCAGGCGGCAGCCTCTACCCAGCCCCCCAAAGGCCTCAGCTACGGCGGGGGTGATTTCGGCGGTGGCGGAGCTGGGAAGGAGTATTAGTGTGATGGAAATTTTTTAAAGAGTTCTGCTAACTTATCTTTCAGCTTCTCTCGTCTCAGATCACGGCCAATGATTATACCATTTGAATCAATTAAAAAGTTAGATGGCATAGCGGGAACGTTATAAATTAACACGCCTTTGTTATAGGCTCCTTTCAGATCAGAAAGTTGGGGCCATGGTAATTGGTCTTGCTCGACCGCTTTCCTCCATCTGTCCTTATCGATATCTAATGAGATACCAATAATTTCTAATTCTTGTGGGTGATATTTTTTATAAAGCTCGACCATTTGCGGATTTTCAGCTCGACAAGGAACGCAACCTGAACCCCAAAACTCAAGCAACACATACTTACCTTTATAATCAGATACCTTCACTGGATTCCCAGCTAAATCGAATTGAGTAAAATCGATATAGTGGTTGCCAATAGCTAAATCCTGGCTTAATTCCAGATATTCTCTGATGCGTTGCCCAATAGCGGATCTTTGTAGCCGATTGGATAATCCCAAATAAAGTGATTGTATCTGTGACTTAGGTAGGTCTTTGGTTAGAGTAAACAATCGAAGGAACTCAGCACTTACATAGGAATCTGGGCTCTGCTTAATAAATTCAATTTTGATAGCTTGAGTCTGAGTTTCTAGAGCAATAAATCCATTTTCTACTTCCCTCCTAGCTACCGAATCTTTGTACTGTAGCTTTCGCTTTAGAGCGGTTAGACTATCTCTTTTCTGATGAAAAGGTACTAAAAGGGCTTTATAGCGACGATGCTCATCCTCAGTTTTCGATCCGCTAAGTACCGCTTGTTTGAATTGCAACAAAGTACCGGATAAATGAACCGTATCATTATCCACCCAGAAAAAACCGACAGCATGATAGTCAGGAAGCGCAGTAGAAATGGCAAGTTGTTTCGGCTCAATCCGCTTGCCTCTTAGCACGAATTGATTGTTCTTGGAAAAAGTTGAATCAATATCTTTTTGTGTATCGTAGTCAAATAAGAATAATTTGGTCTGATCCTTTAGTCCTTCAATCCTGCCTATAATAGTAAATTGGCGTTCGTGATCTGGGTTTTGGAGCGACTGACCATAACCAATTATATTGATCAGCCATAGGAACAGGATTGAAGAGGCTCGATTTAAGTCCATACCTTTTTATGAATATAGATAAAACTTTTTAAAGTCCATGCCTAGGCGGTGTTCGATTTACATGTACTGTCCTACTCCGCTATTAACAACCCTGCCATTGTTGCTCTCCGATACAATTTAGGAAATATAATTGAGCCAATAAGAAGACACGGCCTGTCTGCCAATCTCCAACTGCTCGTCCGCGATTGTAACGCGAGACAGGCGAGGTGCGCGTCTATGACGCGAGTAGACTTTTGGCCAACTCAATATAAGGCAGGTAAGAATCGCGTTACAATGGCGGACGAGCAGCGAACCACACCGGCAATCCTTTAATTCGGTTCATTTTGCTGGTCAATCAGCAGGCAACTATTCTGGCCACTACCCTGGATGATGCGGTCAGAATCATTCAAAAGAAATAGAAAGCCACTGACCGGAGTAAGTAATATTTCCCGAAATCGTCTTTCTAAAGAAAATACCCTCTAACCTCCTGTTTTCCTGGATATGAAGCACACCCCTGTATCCTTACGCCTTTACCTGTTTTTGCTCTTTGTCTCCCTGCTGCCGCAGGCGATTGCCCAACCTGCCGAACGGTACATTAAGGTTTTAGTAGCCCCCGAACGCGCCAACTGGGAATACAAAGTTGGGGAGCCGGCCCGCTTTACTGTTCAGGTTACCCAGGCTAATGTTGGCCTCGCCAATGCTGAAGTCCGGTACGCCGTGATGCCGGAGAAGATGAAGCCGGTCAAATCAGGTACGCTGAAGCTGAAAGAAGGCAAAGCCACCATCGATGGCGGCACCATGAATACCCCCGGCTTTCTGCGCTGCGAAGTTTACGCACAAGTCGAGGGCAAAGAGTACAAAGGTCTAGCCACGGCGGCTTACGACGCCAACGCCATTCAGCCTGCTACAAACCTGCCCGACGATTTTACCGCGTTCTGGGACAAAGCCAAGGCTGATGCCGCTAAAATCCCGCTGGATGCCCGCATGGTGCTGATGCCGGAGCGCTGCACCGAGAAAGTGAATGTCTACCACGTTAACTTCAACACCATGCGCGAAGGTGCCCGTTACTACGGCATCCTGTGTGTGCCCAAAACAGCCGGCAAATACCCGGCTATCCTGCACGTACCGGGAGCTGGTGTACGGCCGTACTCGGGCGATGTAGCCCGTGCCGAAAAAGGCGCTATTACCCTACAGGTTGGTATTCATGGCGTGCCCGTAACCATGCCGGCTGAAGTCTACGACAATTTAGGAAAAGGTCCATTAGCCGGTTACTGGGCTCAAAACCTCGACGACCGCGACAACTACTACTACAAGCGGGTGTACCTGGGCTGCGTTCGCGCTGTTGACTTCATCAACAGCCTACCCGAATATGACGGCAGCAATCTGGCGGTTATGGGTGGTAGCCAGGGTGGTGCTTTGTCTATCATTACAGCTGCACTCGATAGCCGCATTAAGTGGCTGGTGGCCTACTACCCTGCCCTATCTGATCTGACGGGCTACCTGAAAGGCCGCGCGGGTGGCTGGCCGCATATGTTCTCGGAAGCCAATGCCGCCTTCAACAACAAGCCGGATAAGGTAAAAACGTCGAAGTACTATGATGTGGTAAACTTTGCCCGGCACGTAAAGGTACCCGGCTTCTACTCCTGGGGCTACAACGACGAGACCTGCCCGCCTACCTCCATGCACGCGGCTTATAACGTCATTAGTGCTCCTAAATCGCTGTTCATTGCCCAGGAGACTGGCCACTGGACCTATCCAGAGCAGGGTGAAAAAGCTGATACATGGTTGTTCGCGCAGTTTAAGGCGGTGGCGCAGAAGTAATTTTTTTGCTCACTTACCACATATTTCCCCATTTTTGCCGCGCAAACAGATTTGCTACTCCCCTATGAAAACGGTTGACTCTTACAATTTTGCCGGCAAAAAAGCCCTTGTTCGGGTGGACTTTAACGTGCCCCTCGATGAAAACTATACCATCACCGACGACACGCGCATTAAAGCGACCATTCCCACCATCACCAAAATCCTGAACGACGGCGGCTCGGCGATCCTGATGTCGCACCTGGGCCGTCCGAAAGGCGGACCCGAAGAAAAATTTTCATTGAAGCACCTGCTGCCGACCTTGAAAGAGACATTTGGCCGGGAGGTAAAGTTTGCCGACGACTGCATTGGCCAATCCGCCAAAGACCAGGCGGCATCACTGCAACCCGGTGAAATCCTGCTGCTCGAAAACCTGCGCTTCTATAAGCAGGAAGAAAAAGGGGACGAAGAGTTCGCCAAAAAACTGGCTGAACTGGGTGATGTGTGGGTGAATGATGCCTTCGGAACGGCCCACCGCGCCCATGCCTCTACGGCCGTGATGGGTAAGTTCTTCGACGACCGCGTTTGCGGGTACGTGATGCAGGCCGAACTCGACAACGCCAAGAAGATTCTGGAAGAAGCGGAGCGGCCGTTCACGGCGATTATGGGTGGGGCCAAGATTTCCGATAAAATTCTGATTATCGAACGCCTGCTCGATACAGTAGACAACCTCATCATCGGGGGCGGTATGACCTATACCTTCACGAAGGCGCAGGGCGGCCAGATTGGCAAGTCACTGCTGGAAGCCGATAAGCAGGATCTGGCCCTCCAAATCCTCGAAAAAGCCAAAGAGAGAGGGGTGAACATCATTATGCCCGTCGATAACGTCATTGCCGATGACTTCTCCAACGATGCGAACAGGCAGGTGGTGGCAACCGGCCAGATTCCCGACGGCTGGGAAGGGCTCGATATCGGTCCCGAAACCATCAAGAAATTCACCGACGTCATCGAAAAGTCAAAGACTATCCTTTGGAACGGCCCGATGGGTGTATTTGAGTTTGAAAACTTTGCTACCGGCACCAACGCCATTGCCGAAGCCGTTGTAAAGGCTACTGAAGAGAACGGTGCCTTCTCCCTCATCGGCGGTGGCGACTCGGCCTCGGCCATCAACCAGGCCGGCTACGGCGACCGCGTGAGCTACGTCTCTACCGGTGGCGGTGCCCTGCTGGAGTACATGGAAGGCAAGACGTTGCCGGGCGTGGCGGCATTGGCCTAGTGTTTTTGTCATCCCGCTTTTTGTCATCCCGACGCAGGAGGGATCTTGGCGTTTTCTCAACAGTACGTTGGGTTTACCATCAAGATCCCTCCTGCGTCGGGATGACAAAAACAAAACAGAAAAGGCCCCACGTGGGGCCTTTTCTGTTGGATTGGCTGTAGGCGGAGCCTTATCCTGTTAATCCTTAAAATCCTGGTTCAAGACGTTTCTCAATTCCCCGACTGTACCCTTCCCTGCTCATCGGCGGTGGCGGAACGGCGCTGGCGGGCGGCTTTTACGTTCTGGTTGCCGAAACGGTAGGTGAAGGTTACGCGGGCCTGACGACTTTCAAATACCGACTGCACTTTCATGCTAATATCCTGGTACTTGGTTTCGCCCCGGAACCGGTTCAGCCAGAATGGGTCGTTTACGTTCACCCGCAGTGTACCTTTCTTGTTCATTACCTGCTTTTGCACACCTACGCTGAAGGCACCCATCGGCTGGTAGCGGAAGAAGCCATCCACACCGGCGGAGTTGTACCAGGCCGCCAGTTCACCACTAAAGCCTTTACCCAGCACGAAGTTGCTGGATGAATAGAGGTTGTAGCCTACGAAGCTCACGTTATACTGACCACCCCGGTACGGCGTGTTGATGCGGTTGTAAAAAGCCGTTACATTATTCTGCATAGTCCACCACTTGCGTACCGTCACCGGGAAGCTCAAGGTCAGGTTGGCGTTGTCCCGCACCGCCAGGTTCTCGGTGGTTATATAAGCGATGTTCTGCTCGGCAATCTGGCCCGGCACCTGGCGCATGATAAAGTCGTTGGTGCGGCTAAAACCTACGGATGTTGAAATAGAACCTTTGTAGGTATGCGTCAGTTGCAGCGAATGCGTCATCTGCGGTTTAATGTTCGGGTTACCAACCTGATAGGTGTATGGGTCCAGGAAGAACATAAATGGGTTCAGATCCTGGTAGTTCGGGCGGTCAATCCGGCGGCTGTACGAGACATTAAGCACGTTGTTGGTATCCAGTTGCCGCGACACAAACAGGGTCGGGAACAGGTTTACGTAATTCCGGTCAATTACCTTGTTCAGCGTGACCGAGTTACCTCGTGAGTGCGTCTGCTCCAGCCGCAGGCCCGCCTGAATGCTCGTCTTTTTGTTCAGCTTACTGGAGAAGCTGGCGTAAGCCGCATTCACGTTCTCCAGATACTTAAAGCGGTTGGTGCGGTTGGCATCGATAATCCAGCGACCATCCAGTTGATTCTCGAACACCATGTTATTATCTGACTGCACAAAGCTACTCTTTACACCGGCCTCGAATTTACCTTTTTTAGTCGGGTGCGTATAGTCAGTTTTGAACGCCCAGATGTCGATGGTCGACGGCATCTTGTTGCGGATGTATTCGGTCGGGCGGTCGGTCGTGTTGTCGGCCTTCAGGTACGTAGTGGTCAGGTTATTGTTGCCTTCGCCATCGTACTTCGAGTAATCCACATCGGCGGTTAGTTCGCGGCCTTTGCCGTTGAAATCGTACTTATAGTTCAGATTACCCGTCAGGTTCATCCACTTGTTTTTGGCCAGGGCGTTAGTCGTTGGCCGGAGTGTTACCTCGCGGTTTTCGTTGCTCAGTACCGAATGGTTAAGTCCATCAGCTTCAAAGCCATTCATAAAGCCGGTAGCCAGGACTCCAATGGTGCTTTTCTTATTAATGAAGTAGTCTATACCGCCCCGAAGGTTATGTCCCTGAAAATTGATTGGCCGGTACGATACCTGGTCGAAGTACGTAATGGTACCGTCGAACGGAATAGCCCGGTTGATGGTGGTTTCGTTAAATGACCGGCGGCCGTTAAAGCTATAGCTGCCAAAGGCGTTGATTTTACCTTCGCGGTGGTTCAGATTCAGCGTGGTGTTGTATTTTTCAAACCGGCCATAGCCCAGGCCGCCAATCCAGGTCCCGTTTGTGCCGAAGTTCTTATTCTTCTTCATCTTGATGTTGATGATACCCGAGTTACCGGCGGCATCGTACTTAGATGATGGATTGGTGATAATCTCAATCTTCTCAATGTTGTCGCTGGGCGTATTCTTCAGCAGGTTGGCCACTTCCTGCGATGACAGGTAGGTCTGTTTGCCGTCAATCATCACAATCACACCCGACTTCCCTTTGAGGGAGATTTCTTCGCTCTGCCGGTCGATGGTCACGCCCGGTGCTTTTTCCAGTACTTCAAGAGCCGTATTGCCGCTGGCGACAATGCTGTTCTCGACGTTCACCACCGTCCGGTCAATCTGCTGCTCGATAAAGGGCTTCTTCGCCGTTACCTTCACTTCGGCCAAACTTTTGGAGGCCTCCAGCATCTGAAGCGCCGGTAGTTGGATGGCGGTATGCTCAGGATCGACCGCAAACGCATCGCTAAACGTCTTGGCGTAGCCCATCTGCTGAGCCGCTACCCGGTACTGACCAGCCGCAATGTTCTCGAATTCATAAGCTCCGTTTACATCGGTGATTCCGCCTTTGACCAGCGTCGAGTCTTTGGCTTTCACCAGCATCATCGTCACAAATTCCAGTGACTTGCCTGTCGCATCGGCGACTTTACCGTTGATTTTGCCTTTAACCGGTGCCTGTGAGAAGGCTGTAGTCAGGACCAGGCATACGAAGAGAGCAGAGGTAATAAACGTTTTCATGCCGGAAGAGAAGTATGGTGTGGATAGAAAAAAGTTGTGCGTATCAGGCGATTAAGTAGGACAAAGTTAGGTAGGTTGCATAACCAAGTACCTGTTCTTACATAAACGGTCAAAGGGAGTGGATGAATGGTTTGGGAGGGAATACAAACAAAAAAGCCACCCCTCAAGATGGGAGTGGCTTTCTGCGTTTTCTTAACCTAAACTAAACTAAGCTCTTATATAGCGTTGCTATGAATATCTCTAGTTGTTACCTCCACCGGCACGGTTGCGCTCGGCTTCGGTACTGGTACTGCGCTGACGGGCTGCTTTAACATTCTGGTTACCAAACCGGTAGGTAAACGTTGCCCGGACGATGCGACTCTCCCAGCGGGCGTTCACCGCAAAGTTGATGTCCTGGTAGTTGGCCCGGCCCTTAAACTGATTCAGCCAGAAGGGGTCGTTGATGTTCAGCTTCAGCGTGCCTTTTTTGTCCAGCACTGATTTCTGTACACCGATGCTGAAGGCTCCCTGCGGCTGGTAGCGGTAGAATCCAAATACCCCCGCTGAGTTATACCATCCGGACAGTTCGGCCGAAATTCCTTTACCCAGTACAAAGTTGTGTGATGAATACAGGTTAAAGGCTACAAAATCGACATTATACTGTGCGCCCAGGTACGGTGACTGAAATTTATTATAGTAACCGGTTACATTGTTCTGCATGTTCCACCACTTGCTTACCCGTACCGGGAAACTCAGGGTCAGGCTCACGTTATCCTGCGTAGCGAGGTTATCCGACGTTACGTAGGTAATATTCTTCTCGGCAATCTGGCCCGGCACCTCATTTACGATCACGTCGTTAGTGCGGCTGTAGCTCAGCGATGTCGAGAACGCTCCCTTATACACGTGCGTCAGTTGGATCGAGTTCGTAAACTGTGGTTTCAGGTACGGATTACCCTGCTGATACGTGTACGGGTCAAGATAGAAAACAAACGGATTCAGGTTCTGATAATTGGGACGATCGATCCGTCTGCTGTATGAAAGGTTCAAAACGTTGTTGGTATCAATTTGTCGGGATACGAACAAAGTCGGAAACAGGTTCAGGTAATTTCTGTCCACAATTTTATTCAGCGTCACCGAATTACCCCGCGACAGCGTCTGCTCCAGCCGCAGACCGGCCTGAATACTCGTTTTCTTGCTCAGCTTACCACCAAATGAGGCATAAGCCGCATTGACATTTTCGGTGTACTTGAACCGGTTGCTTTTGGTGGCGTCAACAATCCAGCGGCTGTCAATCAGGTTCTGATACACCAGGTCGTTGTCCGACTGCACATAGCTGCTCTTCACGCCCGCTTCAAACTTGCCCGTTTTGGTCGGGTGTACGTAGTCGGCTTTGAACGCCCAGATGTCGATGGCGGACGGCATATCGTTCCTAACGTTCTCTGTCGGCTTCACGGTCTGGTTATTGGCATCTACGTACCGGGTTACCAGGTTGTTGTACGAATCGCCGTTGAACCGGGAGTAATCCATATCGGCGGTCAGCTCGCGGCCTTTACCGTTGAAATCGTATTTGTAATTCAGGTTACCGGTCAGGTTCGTCCACTTGTTCTTCACCGTTACATTCGTGGTCGGCATCATGGTTATCTCCCGGTCGGCATTGCGCATCACCGAATGATTGATACCGTTAGGCTGCTGCCAGTCGTTGATGAAGCCGGTAGCCAAGACACCCACTGTACTTTTCTTGCTGATGAAGTAGTCAATGCCGCCCCGGAAGTTATGCCCGTCAAAATTGTTGGGCCGGTAAGACTTCTGGTCGAAATAGGTAACGGTACCATTATACGGTATCACCCGGTTGATCTCATTCTCCTGGAATCGCCGGTTGTGGAAGTAACTGTAGTTACCGAAGGCGTTGATTTTGCCTTCACGGTGGTTCAGGTTTAAGGCCGAGTTGTATTTCTCGAAGCGGCCATAACCTACCCCAGCCGTCAGTGTACCGTTGGTACCGAAATTCTGGTTTTTCTTCATCCGGATGTTGATGATACCGACGTTACCGGCGGCATCGTACTTGGACGAAGGATTGGTAATAATCTCAATTTTTTCAATGTTGTCGCTGGGCGTGTTCTTCAGCAGGTTGGCTACTTCCTGTGATGACAGGTAGGTTTGCTTCCCGTCGATCATCACAATTACACCCGACTTACCCTTTAACTGCAACTGGTCGCTCTGCCGGTCGATGGTCACGCCCGGTGCTTTTTCCAGCACTTCCAGGGCGTTGCTGCCGCTCGATACGATGCTGTTCTCGACGTTCATCACCGTCCGGTCAATCTGCTGCTCAATAAAAGGCTTCTTGGCCACTACCTTCACCTCGGTCAGGCTCTTTGATTCTTCGCTCATCTGGAGCGCCGGCACCTGAATAGTGGTGTGTTCGGCATCCACCTCAAACGCGTCAGTGAAGCTCCTGCGAAAGCCCATTTGCTGAGCCGCCACCCGGTACTGCCCGGCGGCAATACCCTCGAACTCGTAAGCACCGTTGACATCGCTGATAGCCCCTTTGACCAGGGTAGAGTCTTTAGCCTTTACCAGCATCATCGTCACAAATTCCAATGACTTGCCCGCAGCGTCGTTGACTTTTCCGCTAATTTTCCCCTTAACCGGAGACTGGGCAAACGCTACTGACAAAGTCAGGCAAATCATCAGGGCAGAGGTTATAAAAGTTCTCATGGCGTGGATAGAAGTAATTCCGTTGTTTAGTTCAGACACCCAAAGTTTCACCTGTTTTATCGCTCCCGAAATTTTTGTTTGCCGAAAGGCCGATTTGAAGGGACGAGCCCGGTAAATCGTCGGATGAGCGTGCAGGCAAGTTTGGTGATCGGTAAGACTACGCTTTTGTTTTAGGTTCAATGCAAAGTTGCGGTAGTATGCAATGCAAAGTACCTTTTGTTACATAAGCGGTCTGATCGACCGGATGAGCGGTTTTAGCTTTCGCTTAGCCCTTCATCGACTGGATGCAAACGGAATTACAGCTCCAATTACCGTAAAGAGTAGGAGCTGTAGCCTCACGTTGCATCTGGTTGTGATTATTTTTCAGAAAATTTTTACAACCGTACGCCCACAGCCCAGACATTTAACTCCGGGCCTTCATTCGTGCGGAACAGCGTAGTGGGTTCGTAGCGGAAAAATAATTTAGACCGGCCGCTCCAGCCCAGCTCAGTCATAAGGCCCCAGCGGACGTTGTTGAGGTTGTACGACCCTTTGGTTCGCTCGGTGTCACCAACCACAGGCTTTACCTTCGTGTAGCTGTCGACCCGCACACCGGCGTAGGCACCCACCCCGATAGACAACCGGGACGGTTTGAATGATAAATTGAGCAGAACCGGCAAATTCAGTTGCGCAACGGTAAGTTTTGACTTCTTCACGTCAATGGAAGCCGGCTCAACAAATAGCTGGTTGTTGCGCTCAGCGAGAACATTCTTATTTTCAAACATGAAGTTGTTCCAGGCAATCTCTGGACCAATACCGAGCCGAAGAGCGGCACCGGTGCCGTTGACCAGCCTTAGGTTCCGACGCCAGCCTAGCGCCACAAAGCGCGAGCCGCCGGTATTCAATTCGTAATTGGCCGGTGCCGACTGGTTGTAATTGTTGAAGCCGAGGTAGATACCGAAATCGGAACGAGACGAGTTGCCGCACTGGGCGTTGGACAGGATGGGCAAAGCAATAGCTGCTACCATCAGAATGGTACGGAATGAAAACATGGCGTGGATAGATTTTAAGGTTGTCTTTGTGACTTTCTGACCGGTAGATGCAACCGGTGGCCGGCAGGTTGCAGGAGATTGAAAAAATTTTTTGCGGGAGTTCCTTACCTTTGCCCCACCAAAACCAAGCGTCTACTGTCTGGAATGAGTTATTTACCGATAAAGCAGCTACTCCAATCGACCACTACGGGCCACGAGGTCACCGTAAAAGGCTGGGTCCGTACGAAGCGCGAAAGCAAAAACGCCATCTTCATTGCCCTCAACGACGGCTCTACCATCAATAATATTCAGGCGGTAGCCGAACCCGGTCAGTTCAGCGAAGACCTAATCAAACTGGTCACCACCGGTGCCTGCGTAGCCATAACCGGGCAATTGGTAGAGTCGCTGGGGTCCGGGCAGAGCGTGGAAGTAAAAGCGGCCAACATTCATATCTACGGTCCGGCCGACCCGGAAAAGTATCCATTACAACCTAAGCGCCACTCGCTGGAGTTCCTGCGGGAGATAGCTCACCTGCGCCCGCGTACCAATACGTTCAGCGCGATTCTGCGCATCCGGCACGCCCTGGCGTTTGCGGTTAACAAATATTTCAACGACAACGGCTTTTTCTACCTCCATACCCCCATCATAACGGCATCCGATGCCGAAGGGGCCGGGGAGATGTTCCGCGTGACCACGCTGGATCTTGACAACCTGCCGCGCACGGAAGAAGGAAAAATTAATTTCTCGGAAGACTTCTTCGGCCGTGAAGCCAACCTGACGGTATCGGGACAGTTAGAAGGCGAACTGGGTGCCCTGGCATTGGGTAAGATTTATACCTTCGGTCCCACGTTCCGCGCCGAAAACTCGAATACAACCCGCCACCTGGCTGAGTTCTGGATGATTGAGCCGGAAATGGCCTTCTATGAACTGGAAGACAACATGAATCTGGCGGAGGACTTTGTAAAATACGTCATTCGCTACGCCCTGGAAAACTGCGCTGATGACCTGGCGTTCCTGGAAAACCGGCTGAAGGAGGAAGAAAAGACCAAAAAGAAGGAAGAGCAAAGCGACATGAGCCTGCTTGAAAAACTCCGCTTTGTGGTCGACAACGATTTCCAGCGGCTCACCTACACCGAAGCCATTGACATTCTGGTGAACTCGAAACCCGCAAAGAAAGGTCAGTTCCAGTTTGAAGTAAAATGGGGCATCGACCTGCAATCGGAACACGAGCGCTACCTGGTGGAGAAGCACTTCAAGAAACCCGTCATCCTGACCAACTACCCCCGCGAAATCAAGGCGTTCTATATGAAGCAGGATGAGGAGTCGTCGGCCAGTCCCGGTCCAACTGTCCGGGCGATGGACGTTCTGTTCCCCGGCATTGGCGAAATCATCGGCGGCTCGCAACGCGAAGACGACCTCGACAAGCTGATGGCGCGTATCCACGAGATAGGCATCGAACCCGAAGGACTCTGGTGGTATCTGGAAACCCGCAAGTTCGGCTCGGCTCCCCATGCCGGCTTCGGCCTCGGCTTCGAGCGGCTGGTGCTGTTCGTCACCGGCATGGGCAACATCCGCGACGTCATCCCCTTCCCGAGAACGCCTAAATCAGCGGAATTCTAGTAGGCAGTAGGCAGTCTTCAGTAGGCAGATTTTAGAGCGACGTAATGGTTCCTATTCTGCCAACTGCTTATTGAAGACTGCCTACTGCACACTGCCAACTAAAACATGCTCGCTCTCCTCATCTTTCTCGCCATGGTGACCGGTAATGTGGTGGTCGGGGTGTACCTCGAACGCAAGGTATCGGCCTTTATCCAGGACCGGCTCGGTCCGATGGAGGTGGGAAAGTATGGTCTATTGCAGTTGATTGCCGATTTGCTGAAACTGCTGCAAAAGGAGGACATTGTTCCAGCGGCCGCCGACCGCCGGCTGTTTCTGCTGGCGCCGGCCATCATCTTCGCGTCCATCTTTGCCGGGTATGCGGTGATTCCGCTGACGCCCGATTTGCAGGGTTCCGCTACGGCCGTAGGCGTGTTTTACCTGATGGCGATTATCTCCATTGATGTGGTGGGTATTCTCATGGCGGGCTGGAGTTCCAACAACAAGTACTCGCTGTTTGGCGCGATGCGGGCGGTGGCGCAGATTGTCTCGTACGAGATACCGCTGGGTCTGACGATTCTCTGCGCGGTGATGATTTGCCAGACGCTGAATTTGCAGGAAATCAGTTTTCAGCAGGGCATTTACACCTACGAAGCCAATTACCTGTTCGGCATCAAGGCGCTGGGCGTCAACGTGACCGAGTGGGGCGGTATTTTCTGCTGGAACATTCTCCGCAACCCCTTCCTATTGATTGCCTACGTTATCTTTTTCATTGCTACCCTGGCCGAAGCCAACCGCGCTCCTTTTGACCTGCCGGAGGGCGAGTCGGAAATTGTAGCTGGTTTTCATACCGAATACTCCGGTATGCGCTGGGCGCTGCTGTTTCTCTCCGAGTACGGCATGATGCTGCTGGTATCGTTCCTGGGCGCTATTCTCTTCCTCGGTAGCTGGAATACACCCCTGCCTAACATTGGTCCACTTCGTGTGGCCGATTGGACCAGTGGGGTACCGGGCACCGTCTGGGGCAATATCACCGGCGCTTTCTGGCTGTTGTCCAAAGCGGGTTTCGCCATTCTGGTGCAGATGTGGGTTCGCTGGACACTCCCCCGCCTTCGCGTCGACCAACTCATGTTTCTCTGCTGGAAAGTGCTGACCCCCATCAGCATCGCGCTGCTGCTCATCTCCGGGGTTTGGCGATTGTTGATGGTGGGGTAAATCACAACCTCCCTCCCGGCACTTTCCCCGCCTTCATCGCTACGACCTGCTCGGCGGTAAAGGCAGACGCCATTAAGTCTGCCGATTCGTGATAGCAGCGGAACAGGTCGGCGATGAAATGCAGGCGCTCCGGCAAATCAGCCCAATCTATGGATCCGGTTTCGCGCAGGCTGTCGGGGGTTGGGTCGATGTGCGCCAGCAAGGTTCGCAGGTCCGGATTGGCCAACTCCTTCAGCGCATCGGGAAATACGGCAATCAAGTCTTGTCCGAGTCGTAAGCGCCGGTCAGGCGGTAGGGTGAGCGTCATGAGGTGAGCCGTCAATGCGGCCCGGATCTGATGGCGCGCCAACGATACCAGCGATTCTATGGTCTTATCCAACACCGCCGTTTTCCGGAACAAATCCAGGAAGAATAGCTTGATTTGATCCATATAGCCGCCATCGGGAAAAATAATGGCCAGCAGGCGCTTCTTCACCTGTTGCGGGTCGATTTGGGCAGCGTCCAGCGACTCAGCGATTTCGGGTTGCAGCCGGGTTTGCTCGTGAAAGCCGATCTCCAGATTAGCCAGCAGCATCAACTCAGCCCGCTTTTTGGCATCGGTCTCAAATAGCGCTTCGTAATAGCGGGTAAATGCCTGACGCAGGTAGCGCTGACCCGTCGGCGGGTCGCCCGGCCGGAGCGATTGACAGAACGCCTTGATACGGGCGGCCTCATACCCCGAATCGTTCAGGCAGGTGGCAGTAAAGCGGGCAAACTCACGCCCTATCTCCTCAAACACTTTTTTGTTACCCCGGCTGACGGCATCGCCCGCCCCATCTACTACCGCCGTAACCAGGCTCATCCAGACCGATTGCCGGATGTACTCTATGGAGGGTTTAGCACCTAATTCTTTAGCGATTGCGGCAATGACGGATACCGCCTGTCCAATCTCCAGTTTCGTCTTCAGCAGGGTTTCCAGCGCCCGCAGCAGATCTTCCCGACGAATGGTCTGCCCAGCCTGTTTGGAGGCCCAGGTGGCAAACGTACACCAGTTGGCTCCTGCACCAATGCGGGCGGCAAACACAGCCGACAACTGAAAGTAGCATTGCGTAATTTGCAGGTTTCGCAAAACCGGCGTTGTCAACGCAGCAATGCGGTCGACCTCCGCCATAGTTGGTACGTGCCGCGACGAAGTAAAGTCTGACGTGTGCTTATCGGAGAGAGGCATATTGCTTGGTCAATCCATTCAATTGTAAGTTAAGATACGGCAAAAGCGATAGCGAACACTATGCCTTTTATTCTTCGGTAACCTGTACATTTGCGGGTAAAACACTTCATTCCTTGCAGGGCAGACAAACAGAACGTCCTATCCTGCAGTTTTCCGTACGACTACCAACCTGCTCATGATCAGAATAGGAACCATGAATCGCCTGCGGGCTGTGCGCGACACCAGCGTCGGCGTTTTTCTGGAAGACGAACGCGGCAACGACGTGCTGCTGCCCAACAAGTACGTGCCCGAAAACCTCCGCGAAGGTGAGTTTATGGATGTGTTCGTGTATACTGACTCCGAAGACCGTCCGGTGGCTACCACGCGGGAGCCGTACATTCAGCGCGACGAGTTCGGAGCGCTCGACGTAGTGTCTGTTACCAGTGTCGGCGCTTTTCTGGACTGGGGATTGGAGAAGGACCTGTTTGTGCCCCATAAAGAGCAGAGCATTCCCATGCAGGTAGGGCGTCGGTACGTCGTGTATTGTTACCTCGACCGCGATACCGACCGACTGGTGGCCTCCAGCCGGATCAACCGTTTTCTGGAAGACCGGGCCGATGATCTGGAAGAGGGCCAGGAGGTAGATTTACTGGCTTACGAACATACTGACCTCGGTCTTAATGTCATCGTCAACAACCAGTACCGGGGCCTGCTCTACAAAAACGAACTGTTCCGCCCCGTCTCCCCAGGGGATAAGCTCACGGGCTTCGTCAAACGCATCCGCGAAGACAACCGCATCGACCTCAGTCTGCAACGGCAGGGTTACGAAAACATCGAACCGAACGCCCAGCGCATTCTAGACACACTCAAAGACAATAATGGTTTTCTGCCCCTGAACGATGACAGCGCCCCGGAAGCCATTTACAAGACGTTTGAAATGAGTAAGAAGACGTTCAAAAAAGCGATTGGTACGCTGTACCGGGAACGGCGGATTAACATTAAAGATGATGGAATATATTTGGCATGACTTGCTGAGGGTACTTATGACCTAAATGGATAACCTTCATAACTACCGCTTATTTATGGTAAATACAAAACTTTGCTTCAGAGAAGATTTATACGTCTAGAAGTTAGCAACATTATGAATCGTGCATTAAATATAAAAAACTGGCGGGACGGTGGAAATAACTACGTACTTAAAGCAAACTCTGAAAATAAGTGGTGTGGTTTTCAAAAATCAGTAATAGATTATCTGTTTGCCAGTTTTGGTGAAAAATTTAATATTGTAATTTGGACGGATGAGCAGAACGCAGATGATTACTACTGTATTCCTTTTAAAATTGTAAGACATGTTTTTGTCGATGAGCATAAAACAACAGGTAAGTACCCTGATCGGTGGACAGCAGTAATTCTTAACCATAAGTTTATGATGCATAGTAATTCAGAACTTGCTATTGATATTTCTGAATTTTATGCAAAACCAATTTTACTTATTCCTACAGCTGAGCTTGATAACGACTTTTTCATTGAGAATGCAAAAGCAGAAATAAATATTCGGCTAGGGCAATCCAAGTTTAGAATGGGCGTTTTGAAAAACTTTGGTTATAAGTGCGCTCTGTCAGGAATAACGGAACAGTCTTTACTTACGGCGAGTCACGTTATTCCTTGGTCGCACAGAAAGGAATTCCGAGGTGATATTTCAAACGGAATTTGCCTTTACGACGAATACGATGCACTTTTTGATAAAGGTTTTATTTCTTTTACTGACGATTTGGAAGTTATAATTACGTCGGATACATCTGCTATGTCACGTCCATTAGCAGAGAAACTTCGAATTATAAGTAGGAGGCAATTAAGTCAACCTTTAATAAAACTTTTTGGTAAAAAATATTTAGAATACCACAGGAAAAACATCTTTAAAGGTTGACTAATGCTGCCAATATAAATATTGTATTGCACCAAAGCTGCTTTACAAATAAAATCTCTGAAAATTTTTTTTATCTGTTGCACAATAACTAGCCAATATTATGAGAGTACAAGTAGATATAGGATTTGACGAGTTGCTCAAAATCGTCAGGACACTACCGGCAGGTAAACTGAAGCAACTAAAAGCAGAAATTGAAAAAGAGATCAAAGAAGAACAATCGGTTGATTTGGAAACCTTGCTTTTGAATGGGCCTGTTGCTACAAAAAAGCAGCTCGAAAAAATTGCTAAAAACATAGAAGATATCAACAAATGGAGAACGGAATAATCCTGCTTGATACTGGGTGCAATTCAAAACTACCTGTTAGACTTTTTGAGTTGATCGGTGACTAAGCTCCAGCACTTACTCTTGGCGACTACCCGCAGAGTCAGCAAGGCCTGTGCTCCTCGATTTACCCACCGCTGACCACTGCGCTTCATGCGACACTGAACAACGGTCCGGTGAGCAGCCTCCATGGGTCCACTACCAATCAGCAATCCTTCTCGACGATAACTCCCATAGGCCATCCGATGCTGGTTAGCCTCATAGTAGCCCACCACCTTATCTCGTAACCGGTCTGCCTCTCCTTTCAGGTTAGGTATACTTTGTAGCTGCTCCAGAAGCTGCCCTACTCCATCGTTGAGCAGTTGGTGCTGGCTTTGGCTCAGCCATTGGCGACGTGTCTCCGCATTGGGCAGATAAGCGCGGGCAAATTCAGCCAGAGCCTCCAGGGCATGATAGNGAACAATGAGCAAAACTAGACGAACATTCAGCCCCGAAGACCGCTACTCTATCGTTCAGGAGTCCCTGCGCGATGGGCACTCCGAGATTTGCCGCAAGTATAATTTATCCCCTTCTCTCTTGCGAAAGTGGCGAAACCGCTATTTGAACAAGGGTAAGGAAGGCTTGCGGGATTCCTATCCCCGAGTGGAGCCTCAGCTTCGAGCCCTAGAAGAGGAAAATGAACGATTAAAACGCATCATTGCCAAACAGGCTCTGGAAATAGAACCG